>JBQCEI010000756.1:0-4638 GCA_051960375.1 Aureliella sp.
TTTTCTTCTCAACTAAATTTTTATTTACCCCCCTCCCCTCGGTTGGGGGTTGGGGGCCCCGGGGGTGAGGGGCTTGAAGCAGAGAAACGGTCGACTTTAGCAGACAGCAGACTCGCCAGCTTTTCACCGCGGAGGACGCGGAGGGCGCGGAGCCGCTCTTTCGAAAAGCTAGCAGGCAAACTCGCATTGTCCGAAGCGCGCAGTTTTGCTACTGTCGCGCCATGCTACCGCGCCGCTACACGATTTACGTGGTCTTCGAGATCGCCAAGATCTTCCTGGTGACAATGGTCGTTTTCACCGGGCTGATCGTGCTATTGGGCGTGGTTCAGAAGCTCATCACCGAGCGGATCAGTTTGCTGGCAATTCTCAGGATTCTGCCCTACATCCTGCCGGTCTCGATGCAGTTCACGCTGCCTTCTTCGCTGCTCTTCGCCGTCTGCAACGTCTATGGACGCCTCGCCGCCGACAACGAAGTCATGGCGCTCAAAGCCGCCGGCGTGCCGCCGATGCGCATCATGGCTCCGACGCTGATCCTCGGCTTCCTGTTCAGTCCGTTTGCAGTCTGGATGATGGACTTGGCGGCCTCCTGGGGCGAGCCGGGCATTCAGCGAGTGATCATCGGGCAGATCGAACAAGTCGCCTATCACACGCTGAAAACGACCAACGCTTATAGCTCGTCGAGCGGTTTTTCCATCAGCGTGCGAGGCGTCGAGGGACACAAGCTGCTCGATCCCGAGATCGATATCCAGATGGGGGAAGGGGAGCGGTCCACGATTTCCGCCAAAGCGGGCGAGCTGAAGTTGATCCCTGAGGCGGACGTCCTGCGCGTCGAGCTCGAAGACGCCATCGTGAGCATCGGCAACCGCGCCGAGGGTCGTTTTCATCATCTCAGCCACGACATCTCGCTCGATAAGGCGGCCAGAAAGGGCAGGACGACCGACAGGCCTGCCAACATCGCCATGCATGCTCTGCCCGGTGAGACCAGCAAGCAGCGCGAATCGATCGGCATCAACGATCAAATGGTCGCGACGCACGTGTTGATGGGGCTGAGCATCGGGCGCTACGATTGGCTGAGTTCGCAAACCATCCACGACGCCAGCGCCCGCCGCAGGGCCGGCCTCGAGCGACTGGCCCGACTGGAAACCGAACCGTACCGACGCTGGGCCTGCGGCTTCAGTTGCTTTTGCTTCGTATGGCTTGGCATCCCGTTATCGATCTGGTACCGAACCGCCGACTATTGGTTTGTTTTTGGTGTGGCCTTCTTGCCATTGCTGCTGATATATTACCCGCTCTTCATGATGGCGCTGGAGCAAGCTAAGGACGGCAACTGGCCCCCGTACACCGTTTGGCTGGGCAACCTCGGCATACTTGCAGCCGGCTGGTGGTTCAAGCACAAGGTAAACTACAGCTGATTGCGTCGAGCGCCGGCGGCCGGCACTGATTCACGGATGAGAGCGTTTGGCTGATCGGTCTGGTTCAGGCAGGGCCAGCGAATTCGACTTGGAACCCTTACCTGCGCGTTAATGTAACGTTGTTGTTTCGTGCTACTTTGAGGCTTTGATGCGAATCCGCTATAGTTGGTTCTTCTTGCTCGCACTCACCGCGCTGTATTTGACGTCGAGCAGCGCATGGGAAGCGCAATGCGATGCCGTCGCTGAGAGCTTTTTCGTAGTGGGTCTGTTGCTCGCAGGAGTCGGAGCGCTCGGTCGCATTTGGTGTTCGGCCTACATTGCCGGGTACAAGAACGGCAGCCTGGTCACCGAAGGCCCCTATTCCATTTGCCGCAATCCGCTCTATTTCTTTAGCTTCGTCGGCAGCATCGGCGTCGGCTTCGCGACAGAGACCGCCACGATTCCATTGTTGGTGGCGGCAGCGTTTGCAATCTACTATCCTGCCGTGATTAAAGGCGAGGAAAAGTTTCTGTTGTCGCGGCATGGCGAGGAATACGCCGAGTACATGCGAAGGGTCCCTCGATTCTTCCCCAGCCTGCGACTGCTGGCCGAGAAGGAAGCGGCAACGGTGCATTTAGTGATCTTTCGCAAACACCAGGTGAGCGCCGTATGGTTCGTGTGGCTACCGGCGTTCCTGGAAGGTATCGAATATCTGCATCACGCGCGGCTTTTTCCGTGCTATCTCTCGATCTATTAGTCTCGCCGTTCTTCCTGGGTTAAACGTGCACAGCTCTTCGGTCAAACAGGGATACCGGTTTGTGGCCTGCTCGATTCCATGAAGGATCACTCAGGACTTGAGGATCGATGAGGTGCTGGCTCTACCGGCGGCTCGCGCCGCCGACCTGGGGGCTGCCGTCCCTACCGGGACTTAAAACGAATGTCGAACTCGCTTCTTCCCACTATGGGAAAGCGCAGAACCATATCGTCCTGCCTGTCGCGGGCCAGGCCGCTTTCTTCCCAACTGAATGCGTAGGGTTCGGTGTTCCAGACGCGGACTCGGCAGTCGGCCAGGATGGAAAATCCGCACCGGCGCGCATGAGCACAAAATGTTTCGGCTGCGTTGCTGTAGCGGTAGCCATCTTCTACGGCGCGGTAAGTTGGCACAAAGAAAGGGACGAAATTGCCCTTGGGCTCTTCGATGAGCGGCAATTTGAGACGGGCTGCGATCTCGTCATAAACGTGGCGGCGCACATGCAGGAAGCTCAGTGCGGCCGCGTCGACGTTGACAACATCTCCGGACTGTCCGAACCGCATAGCAGTCGCGGGAGTGCTGAGCACATACCCGCGTTGGGGACCGGAGGCGCCGAATACAGGAGTGCATGCCAGGTCCGATTGATGGGCTCGCAAAGTCGCGACGCTGTCGGGATGGAACCGCACCGAAGAATCGATCCACATCGTCTCGAGAAAGCCGTCGCCGAGAGCTTCCATCACCGCTCGGTTCCGGGCAAGCGTTTCATCCTTCCCCGTGCTGATGCGTCTGACCGCATAGCCTTTGTTTTCCAGCTGCCTGAGTCCTTCCTCGCAAGACTCGCTGATGCCCTCGGCATAGGGAACCAGCACGACGCAGTTTTCGGGTGCATCGGGCGAAGCATAGCTCGTGTTGCGACGGCGCTGTGCGGTGTTAGAGCTGATATTCTCGTGCTGCCTGCCGATGCGCTGAAGCTTCTCCTCAACGGCACAAAAGCGCAAGAGCTGGCGCTGCTGCTCCTCCTGGTTCAGTTCGTAGGTCTCGAGCATCAACACCCGGCCTTGAAACCGGGCTTGGAGCCTTTCTACCTCGGCATAGTACTCATCCCAGTAGCGGCCGATGCCTTCTTCCAGAGAGACGTCGGGGTACTTGGGAAAGATGCGAGACCAGACGAGCGAATGGAATTGGCGCTGGCACTCGCCGCGCTTCCACGGCCGCTCGAGCCAGTGATTGACCGGCAGCGACTCGGTTCTCTCGAGCCACTGAATAAAGCTCGCGATCACTTCCTGTCGCGGCCGGCGCAGGCAGACGATGCGAACATCGGCATTGCCTTCGAGCAAGAAAGGGATGTAAGGCAAATAATACGCAGCCACGTCGCCGACCAGGCCAGCATCCGACTCGCGCGCCAACCTCTCCAGTCGTGCACCGGCTATCCTGCGTTTCTCATCCTCCGGCGCATCCCAGCCGAGCAACGGTCGCATTTCATGCGTGACCCTCGCATCAGGCTGGCTATCCAAAAGCCGAGCCAGCGACAAAGTCCCACACCGGCCCGAGCCAATACCGAAGATGAACCGCTTCTTTCTCAACACGACTTTCTTCCATCCTTGCTCATCAAATGAGGACCTCAGTCTCACCCCAACACTGCATCATCGACCGAGCCAGTGTAGGGCAGCCTATGAAGATTCCAGGTTAACTGTGGGACAGCAGTCCTCTGCCGTCAAGCACCCGCGCCAGCGGCCGACCGTGGCATCATTCATATAGCCCGCTCCACAGCTCGAAAAAGATAAGTGAAGGCTGGCTGACTTGCCGGGTGCTGACAGCAGAGACCTGAGTGCCACAGTTGGCGTGGCATTGGTTGCGCGCCCATGATGTACATCGACAAATTGGAGATGTGGAGGGAGACCTCCGGCGGAACTGCTCGAGCCACCCCCCGCGTGACTTGCCGAACGACTCGATATCCTCCCAGCCCTCGCACATGACTGCCAAGTACGGCTAAAACAAGAATGTCCAGCAACTCGTGAATTCGCGTGCGCTCGACGCGCGGATGCTCGATTACCGCCAAGCACTCCGACAACGATCACTTGCTAGCCACTTCCGACCAACGTGAAAACCAGGTTCCTAGATTCCACGGACTACCGTTCGATGCTAGCCTTTGCTCGGGCAAATCATAACCAACTACAAATTTTATGCGGTAGCCCGGCGATATAGTTAGCTTCAAAGGAATGGCTCTATGGGCTCAACGGGGAGCAAGCGTAATTAGCTCTTTCTCGAATTGGATCCAGGCATCAGGTCCGAAATAGCGACGGTTTTGCTCGTAGAAGTGGTAGTTCTTCTTGATCAAACGGAACACCCCTTGCGCCCAGGCGAGAAATACTTTTCGCTTGGACTTACCTCGCATTGTCTCGTCGTCGTACCAAAGCCTCCCAGGTTCCAATTTGCCATCGGCACGAACGAAAGAGCGGGTGAACTGAATCACGTCCGATCGAGTAAGGTCAAGAG
>JBQCEI010000757.1:0-10889 GCA_051960375.1 Aureliella sp.
CATGAGTATCCCTTTTTGCTGAATAGCGATGTCGAGGCTTCATGCCGTCGCTTCGCGACTCGAATGTCTTGGGCTTCTGCATACCTGGGACTTGCGTCCCAGGCTAATGCGTGCCGTCGCTTTGCGACTCGAAGAGCTTAAGACACCAAGAAGACCAATCGCGACCCCCGATTTTTTCCCATGAAGCGCGTGACGCTCGCGGAAAAAAACCTTCCTCATAACAAGCGGCCGAAGCTGACCGCAATATCACTACCCGCGGAAATTTGTACCCAGAAGCATAGGAGGTGCACTATGAAATCGATTCGCTCTTATCGATCCTTTCGCCCGACCTTTTTGGAGCGGTTGGAAAACCGCAACTTGATGGCCGTCGACGTACAAGTGCTCGGCGGCGACTTGATTATCAGCGGCACGGCCGATGCGCCCGTCGCCATTACTGCGGCGGCCGATGGGTCGTTCACGGTTGCTGAACAAGGAGGTGCAACGCAAACCGTTCAAGGAGTTCGAGATGACATCCGCATCAACTTGGATGCTGGCAGCGCAGCCAACAACGATAACGTTACGCTTGACTTGGGAGGCAAGAGTTTCGATAGCCTCAGCGTGAACTTGGGTGATGGCGACAATCAGATGACCATCCAGAACGGGACGGTCAATTCGTTGCTGTTTCGCAGCGGCGAAGGAGCCGATTCGCTGACGATTGGCAGCGATGCAGTCGTATCGAGAAACGCCGACGTGCTCTTTGGCGACGGTGATAACACGCTGCAACTCTCCGGCGACATCGGTCGCGCGCTCAACGTGCGCAGCGGCAACGGTGACGACTCGGTGACATTCGACGCCGGTTCGAGCATCGGCCGGGATGTGCTGCTGAACTTGGGAAGCGGCGATAACGAGGTTTCAGCTGGCGGCGATATCGGCCGCAGCCTCACCGTCAACGCAGGCCTGGGCGACGATACGGTTACGCTCTTGGCCGATGCGATCGTGTCGCGCAATGTAAATCTGTCGCTCAGCGGCGGCGATAACTCGCTGGTCGGCGGAGGGACGATCGGCGGCAATTTGAGCTACAACGGCGGCACTGGCAATGACACGGTCGAATTGGCCGGCACCAGCGTGCTGGACAAGAACGTTCGCGTCCGCCTGGGCGAAGGCGACAACTCGTTTGAACTCGCCGGCACCGTCGCGGGCAATCTTGACGTCGTCAGTGCCAATCCGGATGACTTGCTCGAGGTGATTCCGCCGGGGAACATCGCCGGCAACCAGAACCTGGGCGCCGGTCAACAGACCCTGCCCGGTCAGCAAAACGGCGATGACCACGGCAACGATAACGGCAACGACAACGGCCAGGGCATTCGGCACGGTGCCCAGCAGCTCGCCGCTGCTTTGCTCGCCCGCCGCAAGTAACCTTCTCGTTTCGTTACTCAAATAAAATCTCTCACCGCCCGGAGTGGTGCCGCGCAGACTGGCTACTGCGTCGCCCCGCTCCGGGCTTTTTTTCGTCCCGTCTTTCCCTCCGCGTCCTCCGCGGTAAAAAGGGCCGGTCCTGTGTGGCACTGGCTATGCCAGTGGCTCTTCTTTCGAAGTTTACCGCGCTGCAGGACGCCAATTCCCTCCGATGGCGAACTGTCGTGCAACACTTCTCGGCAGAGCCGCTTTGGCACTGGAGCGCTTCACCGGGCCTCGTGGCGCTCAAACTTCGAAGAGGAAGACACTGGCATAGCCAGTGCCACACCAAGAAATGCGGAACTCCGGAGCTTACGCGTCGGGTTACAAAATTCCTTGCCTCCCCCCTCCGCGTCCTCCGCGTCCTCCGCGGTAAAAACCGGCAAACTCCGCACGCATTTTGGCGGTTTCACACACGCCTGGGCAGCGGGCGGCCCTGCCCAGCGTTGACGATTTTGGCCCTGTGGTCGACAATCATCCGATCAGGTGTGCACGTACTCTCCCCCGCCAAAGAGGAATGAATGAACATTCTCGCGTCACAGGACCCTGCCGTCGCAGCAGCCATTGAAGCCGAGTTTCAACGCCAGCAGGATGGCCTGGAGATGATTGCTAGCGAAAACTACACCTCGCCCGCCGTCATGCAAGCCGTCGGCAGCGTGCTCACCAACAAGTACGCGGAAGGCTATCCCGGTCGACGTTACTACGGTGGCTGCGAGCACGTCGACACGATCGAGCGGCTGGCGATCGAGAGAGTGTGCCAGTTGTTCGGCGCCGAGGCGGCCAACGTACAGCCCCACAGCGGCTCGCAGGCCAACACGGCGGTCTATCTGGCGACGCTGCAACCGGGCGACGTGGTGCTGGGGCTAGACCTGGCCCAAGGCGGCCACCTGACGCACGGTATGCACCTGAACATTTCCGGCAAGCTCTATCGCTTCATTCCTTACGGCGTCGATCCGCAAACGCATCGCATCGACTTCGATGCCCTCGCTCGTCTGGCTCAGCAGCACAAGCCGAAGCTGATCGTGGCCGGAGCCAGTGCCTATCCGCGCGAGATCCCACACGCTCGCTTTGCACAGATCGCCAGCGACGTTGGCGCCAAGCTGATGGTCGACATGGCTCACTATGCAGGCTTGGTCGCTGCCGGCGTGCACGACAACCCTGTCCCGGTCGCCGACTACGTCACCTCGACCACACACAAGACCTTGCGCGGTCCGCGGGCGGGCGTGATCCTCTGCAAGCAGGAGCACATCAAGGCGATCAACAGCGCGGTGTTCCCGGGGCTGCAAGGCGGACCGCTGATGCATGTCGTCGCCGGCAAGGCGGTCTGTTTTGGCGAAGCGCTCACCGACGAGTTCCGGCGCTATGGCAAGCGCGTCGTCGACAACGCCAAGGCGCTAGCCGAAACGCTGATGCGCGATGGCCTGCGGCTGATCAGCGGCGGAACCGACAACCACTTGATGCTGGTCGATGTCACCAGCATCGGTCTGAGCGGCAAGCAGGCTGAGAAGATCTTGGGCGAGTGCGGCATCACGGTCAACATGAACATGATCCCGTTCGATACGCGCAAGCCGATGGACCCGAGCGGCATTCGCATCGGAACTCCAGCCTTGACCACGCGCGGAATGGGAACGGCCGAAATGGATCAGATCGGTCGCTGGATCAGCCAGGCCTTGCGTCATCCCGACGACGTCAAGCAACAGCACGCGATTCGCGAGGACGTTCGGCTAATGTGCCAGAACTTCCCGGTGCCGGCCGCGGCCCTGGTAGATGCATGAGGTACTTCCATAAAGGGCAAATGATGAGTCGCACCAACCGGATCCTGATCGCCGATGACCATGCCGCCAACCGCGAGTTGCTCGAAGCCTATCTGGCATCGATCGATTGCGACATCGAACTGTCGGTCGATGGCCAAGATACGCTCGACAAAGTGGCCAGCTTCGAGCCGGACTTGATTCTGCTCGACGTGATGATGCCCAAGCTGAGCGGCTTTGAAGTCTGCCGCAAGATCAAGGACGATCCGCGCACCTCGAAGATCATGGTCTTGATGGTCACGGCTCTCAACGAGCTGGGGGACATCGAGCGCGCGGTCAAGTCGGGCACCGACGATTTTCTTTCCAAGCCGGTCAACAAATTCGAACTGCTCAAGCGGGTCGAAAACATGTTGCGGCTGAAAGACACGACCGACGAACTGGAACGACTCCGCCGCTACATCGAAGAGATGGACGAACGCAGCTCGCCGCGCGTAAGCCCGTAGGATTGCTCCCCGCGTTTCCTCCGCGCTCTCTGCGTCTCCGCGGTAAAAATCTCTTCCGCGACGCCCACGCCATGTGCTCTAATGCTCCTTCACTGACCTCAACTTGAGAGCACAAGAGGACACCAACATGTCGTGGTCGATCGAGAAGCCCGTCGTCGTACCCTTCGATTTCTCCGAGCATTCGATCGCTGCCCTGAAGCGGGCAGCGACGCTGGCCAGCCGCCCTGAGAATCTGCACGTGCTGCACGTGCTGCCGTTCCTGATCCCGACCGAGCCGGGCGTGGTCTGGGCGACGGTCGATGACGCGCATCGCATTCAGCACGCCCTCGAGAACTTGCGCGAAGCGGTCGGCAAACTCAATCTCGGCAACATCGAGATGGAAGTCCGCTTGGGCGACCCCGGCCAGATCGCTTGTGATCGAGCCGAGGAGCTGGCAGCCGAGCTGATCGTCGTCGGCTCGCACGGCCGCACCGGGCTGACGCGGATGTTGCTGGGATCGGTCGCTGAGCGCGTCGTCCGCTTGGCTCACTGCCCGGTATTAGTCGTCAAGATGCCGGTGGAAGCCACGCCGACGTAACGATTGCAACCACGAAGACACAAAGACACTAAGAAAGCCGAGTCCGGCCGAGGAAGACGTGTCATGAGTCGCACGCTGCTGGCGCTGTGGACCATTATCGTCGCTTCGATAGTGGCAGTCGTGGCGCTGGCGGCGGTTTGGAACCACCAGCGCGAGGCCAGCGCCCGCTTGCAACTGACCGAACTGCTCACGCGGCAGCTCGAGCCATTCAATCGCGACATCGCTCGCGTCTTCGAACAGTACGATCGCCAGCTACAGCGTGCTCTCGACGGCTTCGATCCCAGTTCCCGCCCGGCGATCCGCCAGCTCGAGAGCAATCCGCTCGTCGGCCTGATCGTCGTCGCTCAAGACAACGGCTCCAAAGGCAAGCTCATCTATCCCGAGCTGAACCGAACCGAGCTCGCTGAGCAAAGTCTGGTGACCGATGCGCTGATGTGGCTTCGCGACAGCAACTTTACACAGCGCGAGCGCAGCGCCGGCTCGTACAGCCAGGTTGCAGCGGCGGCGCAGATGCCCGCGAGCAAAATGCCCCAAATCAGCCAACTGCCTGCGAGCAATCCGTTAGCTGCGAGCAAGTCGATGCCTGCGAGCAGCCAAACGCCCGCGAGCAACCAAGTCGTTGTGGCGTCTTCCCACTGGACCACTTGGTATCACGGTCGGGGACTGGTGCTCGGTTACTGGACCAGCAGTCCAGGCAGCACGGTCACACTGGTCATCGTGCCGCGCGGCCGGTGGCTAGCCGACATCGTGGCCGCCTTGCCCGACAATCATAAGCCCCGCGATGATGCGCGCATTCAGCTGGTGGACGTCGAGGGGAGTGTCGTCGCTCAGTGGGGTAACCTCGACATCGAACTCGCCGGCGCCAGAGATGCCGAGCTGGCCGTCGTGCCGCCGCTGGAAGGCTGGCGCTTTCGCATGACGCTCGCCCCCGAAGCTCGGGCGCTGGCCGGCGGCACGAGCAGTCGCACGGCCAGCGTGCTCGGAGCCGCGGGCTTTTCCATCGCCCTGATTTCGCTCGGCGTCCTCATCACGCTGAACCTCAGCCGTCAATTGCGGCTGGCTCAGCAACAGGTCTCGTTCGTCACTCAAGTGTCGCACGAACTGCGGACGCCGCTGACCAACATCCGCATGTACGCCGATCTGGCTTACAGCGCACTGCAGGCTCAGCACGATGAACACTTGAGTGAAGAACTGCACCGCCTGGCGATCATCCAGCAGGAGAGCAGCCGCCTTGGACGCTTGATCGAAAACGTGCTCGGCTTCGCCCGCTCCGGGCGCAGCCAACCGAGCCTGCGGCCGCAGCCGGTCGCTGACCTGGAAGCAATGATCGATCAGATCGTCGATCCTTTCTCGCCGCAGATCGAAGAACTCGGCATGCGCATCGAGCGCGTGCGGGGCGTGGCGCAAACCGTCTGCTTGGACCGCGAGGCCTTCGAGCAAATCCTCGTCAACCTCATCAGCAACGCGCTCAAGTACGCGGCCAGCGGCAAACTGCTGCGCATCGAAACCGCGCTCGATGGCGACATGCTCTATGTGCATGTCATCGACGATGGTCCGGGCATCCCCAAACGGTTTCGCCAGCGCGTCTTTCAACCGTTTGTGCGGGTGAGCAATCGCCTCGAGGATCCGGCCGGCACCGGCATCGGCCTGTCGATCGCCCGCCAGCTGGCTCGCCGGCACGGCGGTGACTGCACGCTCGAGCCCACCGCTCGCGGTTGTTCGTTCTGCGTCAAGCTGCTCCTTCAGCCCTGTGGTTAACCGCGGAGACGCGGAGAGCGCGGAGGAAGAACACCTCCGCGTTTCTCCGCGTCCTCCGCGGTAAAACTTCTTCTTTACTTGACCTTCCAAGCCTCATCGAAGAAGCCCGCGGCGGCGATGGTGCCGGGCTGCTGGGCGTTGCGGCCGCTGGTGACGTCCAGTAGCGCCCAGTCGGGCAGCGTCGCGATCTGACGAGCGTTGTTCAGGTACGCATACTCGCGGAAGGTAAAGCCGCTGTTGAGCACCACGTAACGCTTCGGATTGAGCGGATTGGGATAAACCAGCGCCGCGACGTACTTGTTCGCATCGAGTTTGTTGGAGCCAATCGCCAGTTCGTTGCTGCTCCAGGTGATCGGCAGTTTATCGATGATCTTGGCGATTAGCGGATTGGAACTCGGCGTTCCGAACAGGATCAGATTGTTATTGGCGATATCGTCGTTCGAAACCTCGGACGCCTTGCGTTCGACCACATCGCCGCGATACTGCCGGCGCCACTCGCGCTTGGCATGCTTAAATTCTTCGGCAACCCACTTATCGCCCACCGACTCATACGCTCGGTTCTCGGGACCGACGAATAAAAAAGCATCTAGAAACGCATCATCGATCGGCCCTTGGAGGCCGGGACGCTTGCGGAGCTGATCATCTACTTTGCTCTTGCCCGCTTCGGCATTCCAGCCGCTTTGCGTCTTGGACAGCGTCAGCTGAAGTCCGGCGTCGCCGGAGGGGGGCGCAACGTCGAAATTGTCGCCATCGATCGTTACCTGGAGCCGCTCGCCGCGACGCAGCACTTGTTGGTCAGCAGGCAGCTCGATCTTCAAACGCGTTACGTTCTTGGTCTTGATCGCGATGCAGATCGGCGGTTGCAGTTCGGCTTGCACGCGCGCTTCCTGCCAATGTTCTCCCATTCCCTCGATGGTCAGCCAGCGATCGTTCGCATAACGCAGCGTGTACGTGGTGAAGTCGATCTGGGTGGGGACGGCCGGTCGCCCCTTCTCCGCAACTTTTTCCAGGAAGCGTTCGATCTCGACCTTCGAATCGGGATGGAGCTTGTGCGCGGTTTGCGGACCGATGATGTGGTTCAGCTTCAGGCCGCGCTCTTTCATCGCGGCCTCCATCATGTCGGCGGCTTGCTTCTGCTTGTCGATTTCGCCGCTGTAAGCGATCGTCGGCAAGAGTTTTAAATTGTTCGCCCAGTCGGTGCAGTCGTACCAGTGCAGCAACATCTTTTGCGTCGGGCCGGGCCGGAAATCTTCGTTCTGAAAGACGCGCAGGAACTCGGTCGTCTCGCTGAAGCCCGCTCCCGGCGTGGCAGCCATCCACTTGCCGGGATAATGCACGGCCATTTGCCAACAGCCGGCGCCGCCCATCGAGAAGCCGCGAATCGTGATGCGGTTGTCGTCGATGGCAAATAGGCGTTTGACGTGATCGATCGCTTCGAGCACATCGATCTCGCCGGCGAATTTGAACGCGTTGCAGTAGCGTCCGTACGGATGCAGCACGATCGTGTTGGGCGGCGCAATTTCACCGACGCTCTTCAGCCGCTGATACAGAAAAGCGACTTCGCTCGTCTTTTCGCCGCGGCCGTGCAGCCACACGTCGAGCCGTCGCGGCTTGCCGTCGAGCACATTCGTCTCAGCCGGCAGCACCAGGCCGTAGGGCTGCACCGAGCCGTCGATGTGCGAGCGGAAGCCGCCGACGACCAGTTGCGGCTTGTCTGAAGATTTTTCGTCGGCGCCGATCAGCTTGGCACCTTTGGTTCCAGCCTGGAGTGCCTTGATCCGCGCGTCGGCCAGCTTGATTAGTTCGCGGGCTTGATCGACTTCCTTCTCGGCGTAGAACATCCCGTCCTCGACCGCCATGCGCACCGCGCGAGCGATCACCAGCACTTCGTCGCGATCGCTGGCCTTCGCATCGCCAATCTTTGCGATCTCATCCTCGAGGCGATCGGCCGCCTCGAGCAACTGATCCTTCGTTTGGCTCGACAGCTCGATGCCTGCCGGCGGTATCGGCCGCACATTGTCGAGCTTGTTATCGCCCGGGCCGTCGGCGCGAGCGGGCGAGGTAGTCAGGACGCTCAGACTCAATCCAAACAGCGCACCAAGTGCGCAGCGTGCCAGTGTTCGCATAGGGATCCTCAACGGGAAAGGGATACTCCGCGCTCTCCGCGTCTCCGCGGTGAAAACGCAGCAGGCGATCAGCCGCAGAGCGACGCGCGGAGTTGTTGGACGCGCTCGACGGCGACTTCGGCACTATCGGCCAGGCAGGTCAGGTGGCCCATTTTGCGGCCGACGCGTGGCTGCGCTTTGCCGTACAGATGCAAGTACGCAGCGTGCGTCTTGAAAACGTTCTCCCAGCATAATCTCCGCAGCTGGTCGGTGGGGGCATCGACAGTTTCAACGCTCGGCGCATACCACAGATCGCCCAGCAAGTTCGCCATCGCGGCGGGGCGAAATTCATCGGTTCTGGCCAGCGGCATGTTGCACACCGCGCGGAGCTGCTGTTCGAACTGGCTGACCGGAAACGCTTCGATCGTCAGGTGTCCCGAGTTGTGCGGGCGCGGCGCCATTTCATTCACGAGCAGTCCCTTCTGAGCATCGACAAAGAATTCGACGCAGAAGAGACCTTGGACTTGAAAGTCGGTGGCCACGCCGGTCACGATTTCGCGAGCGGCGGTTTCGTAGCGCTGCAGCCCCGGGCTGACCGGGCAGCGCGAGACATCGAGAATGTGATTGGCGTGCGTGTTCTCGACCAAGGGATAAGTGACAACCTGGCCGCGGGCGTTGCGAGCCCCGAGCATTGACACTTCGGCCACGAAGTCGATGCGCTGTTCGGCGATCGCATCGTCGGTATTCAGCGAGCTCCACGCCGCTTCGACATCGTGCGGCGAGCGCACGACCGCTTGCCCCTTGCCGTCGTAGCCCGAGCGGCTGGTCTTGATGATCAAGGGCCAACCGAGCTCGCCCGCAGCGGCCCGCACTTCGGCCGCCGAGCGCACCGGCATGAACGGCGTGACGGGAAAGCCCGCCGAACGCAGCGACGACTTTTCGCGCACGCGGTTCTGGCAGATCTCGAGAAACTCAGCTCCGGGGCGAGCCAGCGAATGACGCTCGGCGATGCGCACCCAGTCGGCTGGTACGTTTTCGAATTCGAGCGTCACCGCGCTACAGCTCTGCGCGAGCGTTTCGACTAGCTCGAGCACATGACCGTCGTCATCGGCGGGACAGAGATGGCGATCGGCGGCTTGGCCGGCCGGACAACCTTCCTCGGCTTCAAAGACGGCCACGTGATAGCCGCGCGCCTGGGCGACGTGCGTAAACATCCGCCCGAGCTGGCCGCCGCCGAAAATGCCCAGCCAACTGCCGGGATCGATTTGCGCCATCTGCTTTTCGTGCATCGCACTCCTTACCCGGGCAGCACGTTATCGTCGAGCACGGCCTGCGTCTGCCGATCGATCCAGGCCTGCAAGCGGTCGCGAAGAGCCGGATCATTGAGCGCCAAGATCCGCGCGGCCATCAGGCCCGCGTTCTTCGCTCCTGCGGTGCCGATGGCCAGCGTGCCGACCGGAATCCCGCCGGGCATCTGAACGATCGACAGCAACGAATCGAGCCCGCTGAGCGTCTTGCTTTGAACCGGCACGCCGAGCACCGGCAAGATGGTCGATGAAGCGACCATGCCGGGCAAGTGAGCCGCTCCGCCCGCCCCTGCAATGATCACTTGCAAGCCGCGGCCCGCTGCCGCGCCGGCGTACTCGTACATCCAGGCCGGAGTGCGATGGGCCGATACGACGCGGCACTCATGCGGAATCTGCAGCTCGGTCAGGATGTCGGCCGCGTTTTTGAGCGTCTCCCAGTCGGAGCGGCTCCCCATGATGATGCCCACCAGGGGCTGGCCGGTCGCAGCAGGGGAGGGAGTAGCGGTCATGGGAGGTGTCTGGAGCGGAGGTCTGCGATTCGCAATAGCAATACTGGCGTCAATATGCGAGTCAGATTGTAGCAACCCCTCGCGAACTGAACACTCCGCCTCTTTTTGATGCAGAAGACGGTTTTTACCGCGGAGACGCGGAGAGCGCAGAGGTTACTGGCGGCGCATGGGGCGCCACTGAACTTCGCTAGCGGAGGCGTTGTCCCTTCCGCTCTCGGGCAGCGACGGGACGCTCGGCGGGATGTAGGGCGGAGCGGTTGAGGAGCCCGAGCCGGTGGAAGAATTTGCGCTGCCGGAGCTGCGCTGAGGGGCTCGTGAGATGCGACTGGAGGGGAGCGTCTTGCCGACTTGCGCCAGCATCCGTTCCGCTTCGCCGACGCGAGCTTCGAGGGCGGCGTTGGTTTCTTGCAGAGCGGCGACGCGTTCGCGCTGCGCACGATACTCGGAGACCAGGCGATCGTTTTCCATCTGCAGCTGCTTGAGCTGCTGACCGCTGCCCAACGTCCCGCAGCCGCTCAAGCACACGATCAGCCCCGTTGCGACCAGCGCGCGGAGGCTCGCCGCGCCGGAGCGCGTGCGGCCGGCCGGTGCCGAGCGGCGAGTGGAACTGACGGGCTGCCTCACGGCGGCCTCCTTGGCGAGTGGTTCATCGTAGGTCGTGCTTCTGGCGGACCATAGCAGAAGGGCTCGCTTGACTGAAGACCGATTTTTTACCGCGGAGGCGCGGAGAGCGCGGAGTGTGCAGTTATTGGGCAATTACCGTGACCGCTTCGGTGACTTGTTGCGGCGTGGGGCGGCCGGCGGAATAGACTCGGGCGGTCAGGCGCATCTGCTGAGGCACGGTCGGGAGCAGCACAAACGTGTAGCGCAGTTGTTCGCCGGCGCGCACGAACTGGAGCGTGGGCAATTCGGCTGTGCCGTTTTCTCCAGTGAAAGTCGGCTGCA
>JBQCEI010000758.1:0-8156 GCA_051960375.1 Aureliella sp.
ACACTGGCATAGCCAGTGCCACACCGAGAAATGCGCTGGCTTCAAACCTTACGCGTCGGGTTGCAAGAAATGCGTTAGCTGCCGGCTGCGGTCGGCGCGGGCAGCGTTTCTGCTGCCGGTGGTGGCGAATTGCTGGCGGGCTTGACCAGGTCGCTCTCGGGTTCCTCGTCGGATTGGACGACGATATACCATTTTTCGAGGATGTTGCCGCGGCGCTCTTCGATCGCGGCCAGCAAGCCGTTGTACTCGGCGAGCCGGTCGGCGACTTGTTCGATCGCGTCCACCTTGGCTTGCACAGCCGTCTGGTAGTCCAACAACAAAACGAGCACCGATTCGCCTCGTTGCAGCGGCGGATCTTCATAGCGCGTCTGAGCCAATTGCACCCAGCGCTGGGCCTCGCTGAGCTGGCGCAGGGAGCTTTCGTAAGCGCCGTACGCCTGCTTGAGCTGGCTGAGCAGCGTCAGCACGTCGAAGCCGACTTGGCGTTCCAGCGCGGTGAGCAAGGCCGCCTGACGGGCCACGTCGAGCTGGGCAGTTCGATAGCGCGAGCTCGCGGCGCGGTAGCCCAGCTGCTGGCTGAACTGCAGTCCGAGCGAGTAGTCGTTGTATTCGAAGCCGATCATCTGGTGGAGGGCCGAGCCGAGGTCGTCCTGCAGACCGCTGGTGCGATGCAGGGCTTGGAAATCGAGCTGCGGCAAACGCTGGTTGGACGTGGCTGTGACGAATTGGCGACGAATTTCGATTTCTTGACGCTGACGCCGCAGATCGAGATTGCCTTCGACCGCACTGGCGACGACCGCATCGGCGTTGAACTCGGGCGGTTGCCGCTCGGGATTGTCGACCGGCACCAGCACAGCGCTTTCGCCAAGTTCTAGCCCGACCAGTTGCGATAAGTCGTAACTCGATTTGCGAATTTGCAGCTCGGCCTGCAAGCGTTGCTGAATGAGGTTTTCCAGCGCAACGCTGACGCGAGCGACGTCGGAATAGATCGCTCGCTCGGCTTCGAATCGCAGCCGCACCAGTTCGCGCGTTCTCCAGGCGAGCATTATCGCTTCATCGACTGCTCTGAGGCGGACGTGATTGGCGTGCAGAATCCAATACACCTGCTCGATGCTGCGAAGCTGTGCCTGCATCGCGGTTTCAACTTGCACGCGACTCTGCGCCGATCGCTGCTGAGCGACTCGCAAGGTCGCCAGGTTGGCGTTGCGACTGCCGCCGCGCAACAGCGGTTGATTGACTCGCGTGACCAGGTCTGACGCATGCGTGGGATTGAAGCCCGACGAATTGCCTAGCGGAAAATACAGATAGGCCAGCGATGGTTCGTAGCCCATGCTGGTTGTCAAACCGGTTGGCCATATCTTGCTCAGCCGCGTCATAAACTCGCCTTCGTCTTGGCGCGTGTTGAGCGCGATACCTGGACCGAAGAACGAGCTGGGTGGGCGATCGATATGATTGCCCGCCAGCAAGGCACTGAGCGTGGGGTCGAACTGAGCGAACGCTCCCTTCACGGCCTGGTCGGCAACCTGCGGATCAAAGGCGGTGAGCTGCTCGACGATGACGCGTCCGGAGAATGAGTTGAAGACGCGCCGCGAAGCGATCGACGTCTGCACGCACTCTTCGAGCGAGACCGGTCGCGGAAGAGCGTCCTTCAAAATCGAGGGCACATCGGGCTTCGAGTTTTCGATCAACGAGATTTCGTTGGCGGCATCGGCCCGCGGTGCATTAGCTTGTTGTGCAGCAGCCTGCGGAACATTAGTCTGCGGAGAAGCCGCCGCGGCCGTGTTCTCTTGGCCCGGTGAGTTGCGAGGTGATGGCTGTGGCGCAGCTTCGCTCGCCGCTGTGGGATTAGAAAGCGCCGACGCTTGAGTTGGGCTGCCTTGATTGGCCTGGCCGCGCCAAACGCTGAGCGAGAGATTCGCTGGCGATTGGCGATGAACTTCAGTTAATCGGGGAACGCCGCGGGGCTGCGCCAACTGAACAGACTCAGCCGGCGGTGCAGCGCTCGCAGGGCTTGCGGCACTTGCAGTACTCGCAGGGCTTGCAGTGCTCGCAGCGCGCGGCTGCGTTGCTGGCGGAGTGAGATGCGGCCGGAAACCGGTCAGACGTCCGTGGAGCTCGGTTGCCGCTTCGCGCGGAACAGTTGCCGTTTGCAGAACTGGCGGCGCGGCGGTCCGCGCTGGCTCCTCAGATGTGGGCTGAGCTTGAGAACGATCCGTCTCAGCGGAGCCAGGCTGTTGCCGTGCAGTGTATGGCCGAGCGCCGATGATGCGGCTGCGCGCAAAACTTTGGACTGTCGGCCGAGGGGCTGAAGAGGCTGATTGACTGGACGGCTCGGTTGTCGGCTCGCGAGCCACGTACGGCCTCGCTCCGACGATGCGATCTTGGCCGCGGGCCGGCACCGACCGCACCACGCCTGGCGCGAGCCAGCATGCGAGCGCAACGATGGTAATCCGGCATGGCGTCACCATGTTTTGCTCGCAGATCCAGCTCAAAGAGACGATGCGCTCCAGATCCTATTCCTGGTATAGATTGGTTTGTCGACACAACGGACTTTCGTTCTTGCGAAAAACCGCAGGGCTGGCTCACGGGAGTGAAGGTAGCGAAACACTGCGGCCCAGCTGCCACCAAAAGAGAGATGCCCAACGAGTCCGCGAATAACAAAAAAGGCGGCGAGCTACTGGAGCTCGCCGCCTTCCAAACGCATTGATTAAAAATTCGTATGGGCCTGCCGGAGTGAAGCACTCGGCAGATGTCAGGCCGCAACGCAGTCGTCTCCACGAATGGAGCTACGCGCGAACTTAGCGCTTGCAGCCTTTAGCGGAGTGACCTTTGCCCGACTTGCCGCCGGAATGACCCTTGCCCGATTTACCTTTGCCCGAGTGGCCTTTGCCCGACTTGCCGCCCGAGTGACCCTTGCCCGACTTGCCGCCGGAATGACCTTTGCCCGATCCGCCTCCGGAATGTCCGTGACCCGAGCTGCCGCCGCCCCCACACCACACCGCGCCCGGAACGATACGTTCTTCGAGTTTGGTCAATTGGAACTTAGCCATCGTCAGTCCTTTCTCTAGGAGAAGCACAAAGAGGTAAAACGGTCCATCGACATGCTGCTACTCTCGAGCAGTAATCGATAAACTTTATGCATAGTCCCTAGGCTGTCTAGATAGAAGATTTGTACAGTCGGGCGGTTGAGCGAACAGAGATGCGGATCGGTTCCCATGCGGGCAGAGGGCGTGTGAGGAGCGTGCCGGCGTGGAGTAGTGGAGAGAGACGTGCTCGTGCTCGTACTCGTACTCGTGCTCGTGCTCGTGCTCGTGCTCGTGCTCGTGCTCGTACTCGTGCTCGTACTGTTGACCTGCTCGGCGGGGGCCGTCACATCACGGCGTGATGTACCACAGACGATAGCCGACCTGTTCGCGGCCCGTCATCGCACGCTTGGTTGAAGTTGCCGATTACCACCAGAACTCGGTGCGGATGTAGCGGTAGCACTTGGCTAAGAGAATGGCGCCGATCTTGTTATTGCCGCGGTAGATTCGGCCGAAGCCGGTCATGCCCGACTTCAGTTTGTTGTCGGCTCCTTCGACCGTGCAGTGCACGACCACCGACTGGCGCACGACGGTCTGTTGAGCAGCCACCGATTCTTGCGGTTTGGCAGCGGCCGGGGCGATGCGAGCGACGGTGCCCGTGAAGGTCTCGAAGGGGAGCGAGCGGGCTTTCAGTTGCACGGTCTGGCCGGGCTTGATGGAAGCGGCGTCGTCTTCGGAGATGAAGATCTCAACGTGCGGCGTTCCCGGATCTTCGACCTGGCACACGACGCTGCCCTGCGGAGCGAACTGGCCGACTTTTTCGCGGAGACGCGGCGCACAGACCAGGCCGCCGACCGGAGCTCGGACGATCAGCATCTCCTGTTGCTTCTTCAAATACGCCAGCTCGGCGCTCAAGCGTTGGCAGCGGGCTCGCTCGGCATCGATCTCTTCGGGCCGCGTGCCGAGCTTCAGCAGATCCAGCTGCGCCTTGGCATCGGCCAGCTGCTGTTGCCGCCGAGCCAGTTCGGCAATCTCTTTGCGCACCCCTTCTTTGTCGCGGGTATCGCGCTGAGCTTCGGTTTCCGAGAGCTGCGAACGCAGGATCGCCAGCTGCGCTTTCTCTTGAACGATTTGAGCGCCGGCCACGGCGCCTTTGCGCCGCAGATCTTCCGACTTCTTGAGCACTTCTTCAGCCAGCTGAATTTGCAGGCGAACTTGTTCGACGCGTTCGCCGAGCGAAGCGAGCTGAGACGTCAGAGCCGACTTGGCCGTCTCGAGCTCCGTTTCGCCCAGCTTGCACCAATCGGTCAGCAGGCGAACTTTTTCGGCGAGCATCGCCAGTTCTTCGGGGCGGGCGCCGGCTTCGAGCTTGGCCAGCGTGGCTTGCGACTGCTCGAGTTCGTATTGCTTGCCGGAGATCTGCGTGGCCAGTTCCGGCGCGTGCAGCTCGACCAGGATTTCGCCTGCTTCGACGCGCTGGCCATCTTGCACGCGCACGTTGGCGATGAAGCTGTGGATCGGACTGGCGATCTCGGTGTGATGGGCGGGACGGACTTCGAAGTCGCCGACGGCATAGTGCTTGACGGGGATGATGAAAGCCAGCGCCGCCAGCAGCGTACCACCGCCCAGCCAAAGACTCGTTCTGAGGAATCGTTTTCGAATCATGGTAACCATCTCGCCTCCGAAGAATCCACGAAAGACGCGACGCAGCCCATAGGCGAACATGAGGGACGCAAAGAACAAGCCTACTACACCAAAATGGCTTCCGGCCAAACTAACCAGTTTTAACCCGATAACGTTCAGAAAGGCGATCGAAAAGAACCACGTAATCAGCCCGTAGGTGATGACCAGCCAAGGTCTCGAGATCGGCTTGGGCTTGCGGGCTCCCCACAACCAGTGGTTCATCCACTCGATACGGTACTTGCGCGCCTTGGTATACAGGTTGGGATAGCCTATCAAATCGCTCAGCAGGTAATAGCCGTCCAGCCGCAGGAGCGGATTGAAGTTCATCAGCGAGCGCGTGCCGCACGTGGTCATCAGCACGAAGGCGACGTGGTTGATCAGCGTGCCGGTCTGGGTCACGCGCCACACCAGAACGCTGAGCGCCCACATGCACAAGTCGCAGTAGCCTCCGGCAAAGGTGATCGCCAGCCGCTTGTAGCGATTGGGGATAAACCATGCATCGGAGACGTTCACGTACATGCACGGCATAAAGAACAGAAACAACACGCCGCTTTCGTGAACCGAGCCGCCGAAGCGCTTGCAGGTCGCTCCGTGTCCCAGTTCGTGGATGGCCGTCGCCACCAGGATCGCCAGCACCGTGACCACCGCCGTCTCGGGATGCAGCGCCGAGCGGAACGCGGCCACCGCTCCGTGCCGATTGCCCATGAGGACGAACAGCGAGAAGAGCATCACCAGGACGCTGGCGATTAAAAAGCTGCGCGTCCAGAAGAACGGGAAGCTCTTGGTGAACCACTCCAGAAATCGATCCGGATCGGTCAGCGGCACTCGATAGAACAGGATGGTGCCGCGGCGCGTCGGAACGTCGTCTTCATCGTCGTCGTCAGCCGACGTCGCTCGGTCGCTCGAGCCATCGTCGGGACTCGCGACCAGCAGCCGCCTTTCCTTGAGCTGCGTCTGAAAATCTTCGAAGTCGTCCCGGTCGAGCTCTTCGGCGAACTGGCGCGAGAAGTCTTTGCACAGCTCTTCCCAAGTGATCGGCGACTTGAGCTTTTGCAGCAGGAACGCTTCTTGATCGCCGACTTGGAAATACGAGCGCTGGCCAGAGTCGCGCACGGTGTAGGCGTTCGGGCCGAGCATCTGGATCGATACTCGGTCGTGGAGACGCGGCAGGTAATCCGCATCGCAAGCGACATTCTGGTCAAGCAAAGTCGACATGTCGCCGGCCTGTCGTTAGTGAGTGTGCTCGAGGTTCGGAGCGCGAACCGTCACCCTTTTGCTCTCTTCCTCTGACAGGACATAGACGCGAAAGACGACGCCTTCTTGGAGGGCTTTGGCCGCGCGATGATGACCGTCGATCAGCACATGTCCGTGCAGCACCGTTCCGTCCGGTTCGGTGTGCCAGTAGTGCGCGATGACGCCCGGGTAGCGGAGATCGACATGATTCAAGTGTTGCGGATGGATGTCGCACCACTCGAGCGCATGCCGGACATCTTCTTCATCGAGCTCGTACGCCTCGCGGCCGTCGGCGACGATCGCCAGGGCCATGTCGACGTCGAATTTGTATTGGTCGTAGATCATGCGATAGAACTGCGGCCCTTCTTTGCAGTGAGGGCAATCGCTGCGATCGTCGATCGTCTCGCGAGCTGCCGGTTCACTCGCACTGGCCTGCGTACCTTCGGCGGGAATCGTCATGATGCCTCTCCTTCTCGCGAGAAAAATGGCGGCCGGCAGATTCTGCCAGCCGCCACGGATACGGTTTCGCGCCTAAGCCCAGGGCTGCGGCGCGACCTAACCAGTCATAGCTTTATTAGAAGCGTCAATCAAGCGCTTCGTCGAAGCTGGGGCCTATTGTGGTGGACGGCCGTTGCCGCAATTGCCGCCACCCTTGCCCGAGTGACCCTTACCGGAATGGCCCTTACCCGAGTGACCCTTGCCCGAGTGTCCCTTGCCGGACTTGCCCTTGCCCGAGTGCCCCTTGCCGGAGTGACCCTTGCCTGAGTGTCCCTTACCGGAATGGCCTTTACCCGAGTGACCCTTGCCGGAATGACCCTTGCCCGAGTGCCCACCGGAATGGCCCTTACCCGAGCCGCCGTGGCCCGAGTGACCATGACCCGAACCATTGCCGCAACCGCACCACATGGCGCCTGGGACAATGCGTTCTTCCAACTTCGACAGCTTAAACTTCGACATAGCGCGTCCTTCAAAGATGAGAAACGGGGATGCTGAACTAACGCTCAAAACTAGTTTCGTGGCAAGGGTTGTCAACGACTGAACGCCGAGGGCAAATTCATTTTCAATGAAACCTGCGCGACTGTACGGGCGTGCACAATTTGGCACTGCGGGGCTGGTGAATTTTCACCACGATGGCAGTCAGGCTGGTTGCCGATGGGCCACTGGCGCGTTGCGTTTTGGCAACATGCGCGTTGCGTTTTGTCAACGCGTCGCAGCGCCCACACGGCCGCTGGTGGTCGTCGCATGTGCTTTGCTTTTCAGTAATCTTGGGCCGCACCTGCGTGCTTTTTGTCCGCCGAGCGCCGCCTGAAAAGGACACTGTCTGCCGCGAACTCGTTTCGAGAGGCTGCCCCATGTGCACGTGCTGTACCGGCCAGACTCGCCATGACTCCGTCGCAGAAATCGAGGCGCGAACTTCCGCAAACTTTAGCGCGGGTGCGAAGGCGAAATTAGTCACGCATGTCAGCAAGTGATTAGCGGGACGAGCGTTGGTGGCGAGCGTGGCGGTGCGCTGGATTTGCGACCTGAAGGGTCGCCTCTATCAGCCCAGAGCATCGGCCCTGACAGGGCCGCTCATTCGTTTCTCGCCGCCAACCGCCATGCTCGCTGCTATCGAGAAGGCCGGCTTCCAATGAGCGGCCCCGACAGGGCCGAATCCAACCGGCGCGCGACTTACCCAGGGCTGCGTCGGCCTGACGGCCTCCTGGCCCTGGGCTGATAGAGGCGACCCTTCAGATCGCAAAACCGCCGCGCCGCGGGTCGCCATCAGAAAACGAAAAAAACCGGTTGCCCGGGGTTTATCGTCTTTGCTAGTGCCCCCGCAAGGGCTCGAAGGTTTCTTTAAGCTGACAGCCAATTAGGGCATGCGCACGGGTGGCTGCACGGGTGCGTGAAGTTCGTTTTATGGTTCCGTGTGTGTTGTCGGCTGGTCGTCGAATTCCGTCGGCGGCGTTCGCATACCGCTCACTGCACCAGCTTCAGCCATAAGTGAACCCACCACCTGAACCGTATGGGAAGAGCGGATTATCCTGCCCAGAAGGGTTAGAAGTTCTCCCGCGTCTTTGGCGAGGACATTCTTGTCTGCCCACGAAAGAGCTTGCGCTACACCTGCGTCAACGCGAATGCTGACGGGGTATCCAGTGATTGGATAGCTAAACTCAAAAAGCGAAAAACTAAATTGCAAGACGGGAGCTTCGAGTATGAATGCGTACTTCCTCA
>JBQCEI010000759.1:0-3805 GCA_051960375.1 Aureliella sp.
AGCACCCGGCAAGCCGGCCAGCCCGCACCTATATCCTCTTCTCTAGCTGCGAAGCAGCCCAAAGAGAAGAAGAGCCGGACGGGCACAGTCGGCCCCTGGCGCAGGTGCTGACGGCAGAGGACTGCCGTCCCACAGTTGGCCTGGCAACCGACTCGGAAACCTCCAACCATCTGGCAAGAGACTTACCAATGCGCCTCGTATTAATCGCATCGATCGTTTTCGGTTTGATCGCTCCACTATCGGCCGAAGAGCAGCCAAAGAATCGCAACGGCCTGCCGCTGGGAGAGGAAAAACTCACCGCGGAAGCCGAGCAGGCAGCCGACCAGTTGCGGTCGCGATTCGCGCCCGGCACGGAGGCTCGCGCCATGCTGGATAGTATCGTCAGCGAACCCTTCCTCGGTTCCGATAACGGTTGGTTCGCGATGGCCGGGGCGCAGACGCGTTACGACTGGCCCGCGGTCGCCAAGCGGTTCGACCGCAATGGCGATGGGCGCATCGAGGAAAGCGAATTCGGTGATTCGGCAAGCGACTTCGCCCGCGTCGATCGCAATGGAGACGGCTCCATCGATGCCAGCGACCTCGATTGGAATACACCTCCGCCGCCAGCCGCCTCGGCCTTCGCGCGCATGTTCGCCATGTCGGATGCCAACAGCAACGGCAAAGTGACCCGCGAGGAGTTTGTCAAACTGTTCGACCGGCTGAAAGGGGACGGCGAGTATCTGGCCTTGGATGATTTAGTCGATCTCGCGAGCGCGTCGTCCGGCTCGCGGCCACCGGAGCCGCTCAACCGCAGTATGCTGATCATGGCGCTGCTGCATCAAGAGCTAGGCGCCTTCGCGCCGGGTCCTGAGCTGAACCAACCCGCCCCCGACTTTACCTTGCCGCGCGTGGAAGGTGGTTCGGTAACGCTTTCCCAAGTTGTCGGCAAGCGGCCGATCGTGCTGATCTTCGGCACGTTCACTTGCAGCCCGTTTCGAGGCCAGTCGGGCAATCTTGAAAAGTTGTACTTGCGCTATAAGGATCGCGCGGACTTTTATCTCGTCTATGTCCGCGAAGCGCATCCGAGCGATGGCTGGAACATGGAAGTCAACGAATCGCGAGGGATCAACTTTGCGCAGCCCACGAGCAACACCGAGCGACACAAAGTGGCCCAGACATGCCAAAAGCACTTGGACATATCGGTACCGATGCTGGTCGACACGATCGACGATCAAGCCGGCTCGGCCTACAGCGGAATGCCCAACCGGCTTTACGTAATCGACACCGAAGGCAAGATCGCCTTCAAGAATGCTCGCGGACCGTTTGGCTTCGCTCCCAGGCAACTCGAACAAGCCTTGGTGCTCCTGCTGAACGATCGCGCTCAGCCATAATCGCTTGCCGCTTTCTCTATCTCCCGTGCGATCCTCTTGCTGACGGTGCTCCGAATGGCAACCTCGAACTTCTTGGCCGATGATGCGACACCGATGGGCTGGCCAGCCCCTCTTTCCAACGAAGCCGCCTGGCAAGCGATGCCCAGGACAGAGCAGGGGAGCGGCAGTCCGCTGCCGAGTTGGATACGCATGCTGGCTCGCGAGATGCCTCGCACCGCGGCTGCTTTCCTCGAACTCGATTGGGCTCATCGAACGCAAAGCCCGCTGGAGCCGGGGTTGCGAGCCGCCATGCGCTATGTGGCTGCAGAGGCCAACGGATCCCGATACGCGCAAGCGACCGCCGAAGCCGACGCCCGACGCGCGGGTGTCTCGAGCGAGAAATGGTCGTCACTGCACTCGCCAAAGCGCAGCGGCTGGAGCGCCGCCGAACAAGCGGCCCTGCAGATTGCCTACCACATATCGGTCGACTCCGATAGCGTGACCGATCGACAGTTTGCCGAGCTGGTCGAACACTTCAGCGACCGGCAAGCGGCGGCCATGGTCTTGGGGCTGGCCTACGCCAACTTTCAAGATCGATTGCTGATCTGCTTGGGAGCGCCGCTGGAAGAGGACGGCCCGCTGCCTCCTGTGGCCGCCCGGTTCTCGAGCGATTCGCTCACCAAACATACGACGCCTCCGCCCGCCGGCGCGCCGCCCGAGATCCCCGGCACGAAGCCTCAATCGGCCAAGGACGTCATTCAAGACGAATCTCCCTACACGTGGCTGTCCTACGAAGATCTTCAGGCGCGTTTAAAACAGCAGCGCCAGCGCACCACCCGCTTGCCGATCCCGAAGTGGGAACAGTTCGCGGCGCGGTTGCCCGAAGGGCTGATGGAAAAGCCGAGCGACATCGTGTGGTACCAGATCGCGCTGGGTTACGCAGACGAATTGGCGGTGCCCTTCGAAATCTATCTGCGGACCGCCGCTACCGAGATTGCGGGCAACTGGGATCGCACCTTTGGCAACAGCATTTTCTGGATGGTGACCGATGCAGTGAAGTGTCCGTACTGCATGGGCCACTGCGAGATGAACTGGGAAGTCCTCGGCATGCAGCCCGAGCAGATCGCCCAGCTCAGCCAGAAACTGGCGGGCAACGACTGGTCGAGCTTCACCGAACCGCAGCAGCACGCGCTCGCGTTCGCCCGCAAGCTCACGCGAACTCCCGCCCAGATCGATCGCGCGGACATCGACACGCTGCGCCGTGGGTTTGGCGATCAAGGGGCGTTCTTCATTTGCCTTCAAGCCAGCCGCTACAACTACATGACTCGCATCAGCAACGGATTCCAGTTGACCTTGGAAAGCGGCAATCCGTTCTGGGATTACTATCGCCTGCCCGCGCCGACCGACTCGGCTGAGACCCGATAGGTCGGCCTGCGCGGCATCGCCAAGCGGCCTTCAGCGCAGCGCCTCAAACTCGGGCAACACCAGCACGCCTGCGGATTTAGCCGCTGCGTCGAATGCTTCTTCCAATCGACGCTGAAGTCCCAAGCCCTCGAACTCGCCTTCTCGAGCTTTCGCTTCTTCCTCAAAGTTGGCCGACGGTTCGACGAAGAGGATTACGGGGTTGCTCTTTACTGCGGTGACGCCATTCGCATTTCGCTGGCGCAACATCCATTGGGTTTCGATCACGTAGATGCCCGGTTCGATTGCCCGAAAGTGAAACACCCGCCCTCGCGCCCCGCCCCCAACATCCTTGAGCGGGAAGCCGCCGGTCGATGCGAAACTGTCCGGAAGACCTCGGATTACTTCAGAAACCGGAAATACCGTGCTCAGAGGCACCTCGTTCCACATGATGAAACGCTTCTGGCGACGATGGTAGATACCGATGCGAGATACGGTATGTCCCATGCGCACCACGCCGGTATTGGCATCGAAAGCCATAGACTCCTGAAGTTCCACCTCCTTGTTGGTCGGCACCCGCGCCGAGGAGAGCTTGGCGAGCAGCCCACCATCGGCGGCCATTGCCGTCAGTTGGCAAGCAAGAACGAAACCCATCGCTAGGAGAGGCACGCGCATGGCGGTGAATCCAATTGCATTTGCTAAGGGTCAAATGGCCGTTGCAACAAAGCTGGCTCGCCTCGAATTCTAGCGGCTTCGTGTGCCACTGGTCTGAGCCAGTGTCTTCCTTTTCGAAGTGTGCAGGACTACGCACCTGTCTGGTTTTGCGACCTGTAAGGTCGCTTATGTCAGCCCAGTGCAAGGAGGCCGTCAGGCCGACGCAGCCCTGGGTAAATGGTCACCAGATATGTCGGCCCTGACGGGTCCGCTCATTCCTTTGTCGGACATTACGTGAAACGCCGCATCCGTTGTTGCGCTGACAATGAGCGGCACCTTTATGAGTTTTGACAGTGGAGTACGCCAATCGGTTTTAAGTCCCGGTAGGGACGGCAGCCCCA
>JBQCEI010000760.1:0-2218 GCA_051960375.1 Aureliella sp.
AGAAAGTTTCGAAGCGATCTGCAAGCGCATGGGCATATCACCCGAGGAAGATTGCACCATCCTGTCGATCTATTTGACGATTGACGGAACAATACACCCGTTTGACCGGGCATTCCAAGCGGCCGACCAAAGCGCCTCGGGTTCTCTCATCGTCGCCACCGGGAAGAATGTCGCCTTCTTTTTCGGTGAACTGCCCAACGAGCGCTGCATCGTTCGCGGCAGACATCACATGCCGCGATAAGGCCTTTCCCGCTTCGCGTCTTCGCGCGAGCTCGCAGTATCTCACGCGAAGACGCGAAGTTGGCACTTGAAGCGACGGACGAACCCGCCGTAACGAAGTTGAAGGGGCCGGGATCGTGTCGCACGAGGCGTGAAAAGAGTCCTGGACCCTTTTTTGAAGGCGGACGTCCCATTGCCGCCCAAAAGGGGTCAGGACTCTTTTCCGGAACAGAGTACTGACCCCTTTTGCGTTATTCGACGAACACCTTGCACTGGGGCAGAGCTTTACCGAGCCGCGCGACTCCGGCGGCGCTGATGGCGGTATGGCCCAAGTACAGATGGCGAAGCGAAGCCATCTTGGCGAGGTCGTCTATTGCCCCGTCAGTCACGCGCTCGCTCTCGATGATCAACTTCTCCAGTGAGGTCAGGTTGGCGATGCTCGCGATTCCTCGATCGGAGATCGAGGAGGAGGTTAAGTCAAGTTCGACAATGCTCGGCGGCAAGGCGTCCATTCCGACTCCTTCGACTTTGGTACCCCACAGATACAAGGTCCGAAGCTGCGTCAGCCCTTCCAAGGCACGCACCCCTGCGTCGGTGATGGGAATCGCATCGATTCGAAGCGTCTCCAAACTCTTCAATGGTCGCAAAGAATCCAGATCGGTGTCGGTCAGAGGACATCCAGCCAGCGTCAGCTGGTTCACGTTACTCGCATCTTTTAGCACCGTCAGAGTCTGAGACGCAGTGAGCGTACCGCGAAAGGACAGGTTCTGTATCTGCGGCATTTCTTGGATACTTGGCAGATATCCGCCGTCGAAGCGAATGGACCATCTTGGGTTGGCTTGGCGAACCATCAGCATGCCGGCTCCCGTCACCTCGGTTTTATTGAGCTCCACTGCAACCGCGGACCGAGCGCCGCAGAGCGAAGTAAAGTCGGCATCGGTAAGCGAGCAATCTGAGAAAGTGAGGCGATTCAGGTCAGAAACCGCTGTCAGTACTTTCAAGCTGTCACCCGGCGGCGAGCCACCTTTGAAATCCACACTGAGGAGACTCGAAAAATGCGCAAGCGGCTTCAGGCTTTCACTGGAGAACGAACAGTCGTCAAAGTGCAGCGAGTAAAGCGTGGGAAGGTCCGATAGCGATTGTAGCTCCGGCCCATTGAGGACGAACTCCTCCAGACTCAAGCTTTCCAGTTCTGGCAGACCGCCGAGTTTGCTCAAAGAGTCAGCGGCCACACCAGGCCCGGTGAGGGCCACGATCTTCACTTCCGGGAATTTAAGTAGCAAGTCCACGTCCTCGGCCGATCGTGGCTTCAAGCTGATGGAGGATACTTCCTTGAAGTAATCATCACCCAAGAATATCCGCAGCCAGCCGTTTACGACGCCGGTCGATTTTGGCTCACTATCGAGAGCGCTGATATAGCCGACACGGCCGCCAAGTTGAGTTACCTCTTGTGCCATGGCCCGTCTGCGGTGCTCGCGCTGTAACTCCAAGCAAACGAGCCCGAAAACGACGCCCAACGCCGCGATCAGTACGAACACCGTCTGTCGGCGAAAGCGATCCAGGAAGCGGGATGAGCGAGGTTGCATGAGACAGCTCTTCACACAGTTTGATGTTGATTTAATCAGCCGGCACGCGGTCGCGTCCGGCGACAAGCTGCGGGCTACCGCCTTGCGGCTGATCTCTCAATCACTGCGCCTCGCTATTGTGCCTGGCTGTTTTGGCTAACCATGTGGCCAAGTTGAATGCGGGCGATGCGCTCCAGTTGTTCGGAGGGGCGAAGAGGATCGTGCGAGCCAGTCATGGCCATGACGTTTCTGCCAACTTGAATCGGCGTCATGATCAATCCCCACGGAAAGCCCCACCAGCCGAACAGCATGCTCGTCGCCATACTCAAAGCCTGGCTCTTGAATCCGCACGATCGGCAACACACCTGCGGCGTGCTTCGCCATGACGTCATGACGAAGATCGACCAGACCGAGTGCGAAGTATAAACATCGAC
>JBQCEI010000761.1:0-8597 GCA_051960375.1 Aureliella sp.
GGGGGGTGGCGGGGGGGGGGCTCCCCCCCCCCCCCCCCCCCCCTCCGCGGTAAAAGAGTTGAGCGGCGCTGGCTCGAGGCTGTTTTCGATGGAAGGTTGTGGTGCAATGAATTCTCGCTTGGCTCTATTCCTGGCGGTCGCGCTGGCATCGAGCGGTTGCAACGGCAATCCGTTCCGGCAGGCTCCCTCGGCGGCTGAAGAGCAGCATGTGGCCTCACTCGAAAACAATCCAGAACCGCAGCTCGCCGCGGCCGACGCCCTGGTCAAAAAATTTCCCAACAACGGCAGAGTGTATGCGATGCGCTCGATGATTCATTCGCGGCTCGGCCATACCGAGCAGCAGATGCGGGATCTGGACGCCGCCATTCGTTTCCTGTCGGGCGATCCCAAGCAAAAGCCGCTGCTCGTCGAGTCGATCTACGCTCGGGGCCTGGCGCATCAGGCAGCTAGCGACGATGCAGCGGCGGTCGACGACTTCGACAAAGTGCTCGAGCTATCCCCTAGCTATTCGACCGTATACGAAGCGCGGGCCTTTTCGTACCTGCGTCTCAAACGCCTCGATGAGGCACTGGCCGACATCGACAAAGCGATCGAAGCGGCCCCAGAGAATGCCAACGCCTATGAACTCCGCTCGCGCATCCGCGAGGCCCTCAACGACCCCGAGGGCGCCAAAGCCGACCGCGAGCAATACGATCGCATGCTGCACAAGTAGGCCGCTCTGATCGATTCTCCGTTTCTGCGATAACGCTGGCGATGACCTCGCCTGAAGGGACATTGGAGTGCGGTAATCGGCTTTAAGTCCCGGTAGGGACGGCAGCCCCATGCCGGCGGCGCGAGCCGCCGGTAGAGCTATGAGCCTAATCGATCATTAAGTCCTGCAGAGACGACAGCCATTCTCGCGGGCTCGTCTTCGCGCTTCCTCTGTCGTCCCTTCGGGACTTAACTCTCACTGCGCGGATCCAATCCGGCGGCTTGCGCCGCCGGCATGGGGCTGCCGTCCCTACCGGGACTCAAAACTCGCAATGACTGCGGTCGCCGCAAGCGATTCACTTGCGAAACAGCCAGCCGGCGACTCCGGTCCATCGCTTGCTTCGTCGGTCACGGGTTTGCAAGTAGTCCCATAGGGTTCTTCCGCCATTTTTGGGGCCGGTGGTTGGACGGATGTTTCGCGCGGACTAGTTCTTGCATGTCCGCTCACGACTGTCCACTCAACCCGATGGTAGATCAGAAACCGGCCATGGGTCGAGACAGAATCTCGCAAGCCTCAATCGCGTTGCAGGCGAATATCGGGGCATTGCACTATGACTTCAAGACCGGCGTGATCGCCCGCTCGCGTTCGACGCTTGGTTCTGTGGCTTTGTCACGGCGACCGTAGTCTAAGTAGAGAGCCACAACCATGACGCACAAGAGTGCAGGATACCACCAACCCATGTGTGTCCGAAACAGTATGCGGAAAAATGTGATGTCGTCTACATACAAGTAGGAGCAGTAGAGCACGGCAACCAACATCAGAAAGGAAAACCAGACAATCGGTTTGCGGATCTCGGATGACGAGCAAAATGCCAAAGCAAACGCGATCACTCCGGCAATCAGATTTGACAACGAGAAAATCCGAAGGTCAGCAATCAAGGCGTCGAGCGTATGGTCGTAAAACGTCCGTATCTTGCTCTTGATGGAAGCCACCTTTTCGATCAGCGGATTTGGGTTTGCCTTCGGAGCGGCGAGAACCTGTTGGCCGGTCAAATCCGCAATGTAGGCACCGGGACCGTTCTGGTAGTCAGCCACCTCATTGCGGAAGGCCGTTGCTTGTTCATCCGACAGGAGTTTGTGGATTATCGGTGAATCGAGTGCTTCGTCGGCGAGTTCCACGACTGGCTGGGAGTAGTCAAGAGTCTTCTCGGTGACAAAAGCGCGAGCAAGAGCATCCAGATGCTGCCGTGCAATGAACGTGTAGGCGAGGAAGCAGGCAAAGAAAGCGACAACCATCGAGTTGAGCACGAGTGTCGTTTTACGCGTGACCGATTCTTGCCCAGAGCGTCACGCATCAGCCGGCCGGCGCGTGACGCGTTGTTTTCAAAACCGACCCGACCGCCGGCGCCTTTGCATGCCACTGTTCGCCATTTGACGATAGGGAAGCGGCATACGGTGAATACCCTCGTCCGTACTGGTAGGTAATAGACCGGGGGGGAGCGGGTCCTTAGACTACGTAATCGTCCGGGCCACCGGATTTTAGGGTAAACACTTAGTACCGCGTTGTGAAGCGCATGGGATGAGGGGGTAAGGGATGAAGCGAATCAACTCTCCCGAAGCGTCGTGGTCGTCCAAAAGGCGGCAATGGATCCGGACGCTGACCACGGAGTTGCTTGAAACGCGCCGGTTGTTGGCCGTCGATAGCGCTGCTGTGCTCTCTGCTGCCTCGTTGCACCGCGAATCGTCGCAGGCGTCGCTGCGGCTCTGGTGCGATCAAATCGCGCCGCTGCAGGCAGCGATGGCCGGTGCGCAAGGCCCCAGCGGCGCTCCGTTCGCAGCCTTAGAGCCGGAAGGAGCCAGTTCGCTGGCCGCCAATTCGCTCTCCGCCGAGCCGATCGCGAGCGTTTCTTCAGTCGGTGCAACGGCTGACAGCAGCATCTCGGGAACGAAGTGGAATGACGTCAATGGAAACGGCGCGCTCGACGCCGGCGAGCCGGGCCTGGCGGGCTGGACGGTCTATGCCGACGCAAACCTTAACGGCCGGCTCGACCCAGGCGAGCAGAGCGCGGTCACGGACAGCGCGGGGCGTTACACGCTCACGGGATTGGCGGCGGGCGGCTACACGATCGGTGAAGTCGCCCAAAACGGCTGGCAGCAAACCTCGCCTGGAGCCAAGACGTATCCCATTCTCCGCATCAGTCTCTCCGATGTGGGAGAACAGGGGATGAAAGCGAGCGATGAACCGAGCATCAGTGCCGATGGACGATACGTCGCCTTTCAGTCAGCGAATCCTTTTCTGGACGGCAATTCAGATTTCACGGACATCTTCGTCGTCGATCGAATGAACAATACGATTGAAAAGGTGAACATAGGACTTGGCGGAGCGGTGGCCAATTCCGGCTCGTACCATCCGGCCATCAGCAGCGATGGACGCTTTGTCGCTTTTCAGTCGTATGCATCCAACCTGGTCGCCGGCGACACCAACGGTTACAGCGATGTCTTTGTCTTCGACCGGCAAGCCCGGACAATGACGCTCGTGAGCGTTGATTCGGCTGGCAATCTCTCCAACAGCGGTTCGGGACTGGGCGTTGATATCAGCGGCGATGGAAGGTATGTGGCTTTTCAATCGGATGCCTCCGATCTGGTCGATGGAGACACGAACAACGTGTCCGATATTTTCGTGCGAGACTTGCAGCAAAGTGTGACTCGCCGCGTCTCGGTCAGCAGTGTGGACGTCCAAGGCAATGGAAGCTCCTTGAGCCCTGCCATCAGTGACGACGGCGCGGTGGTCGCGTTCGAATCCGGCGCGTCGAATCTAGTGTCCGGCGACACCAATTACACGACCGATGTTTTCGTGCACATTCTTAGCACGGGTACAACGCGCCGGGTTTCACAGTCCAGCAGTGGTACCGAAGCCAACAACCAGTCGCACGACTCGGCCATCAGCGGCAACGGTCGGTATGTGGGCTTCTATTCCTACGCATCGAACCTTGTGGCCGGAGACACGAACGGCACCTCCGACGTGTTCGTTGTCGATCTCCAGTCGAACACTGTCGAGGCTGCCAGTCTTTCTTCCAGTGGGACAATGGTAGGTGGCGCCTCGCGCGGACCATCGTTCAGCTTTGACGGCCGCTTCGTCGCGTTCAGTTCGTATAGCAGCGCCGCCACACTCAGCAACGTAACGGATGTCTTTATTCGCGACCGCGTTGCGGGGACCACACGGCTTGTCAGCCGCAGTGTGGCGGGAACCGCAGCCGGGGGCGGCGTTGATATGTTTGCACTCAACGATGACGGACAAACAATCGCCTTTAGCTCGGACGCCAAGAATCTCGTTCCTGATGATCTGAATTATGCGCGTGACATCTTCACGGTCGACGTGTCGTTTCCGTGGGCGGCGAACACACGCTACGTTGCGGTAGGCGCCAGCCAAGCTATGGATAACATCGATTTCGGTAACGAACTGTTGTCGGGCGACTTGCGCGGCACCGCCTGGCAAGATACGTCTCGCAACGGGGCTCTCAATACGCCGGAACCCGGCATCGAGAACCGGACGATCATTCTGGATGCCAACGCCAACGGTGCGCTTGACCCCGGGGAAAGCTCAACGGTTACTGACGCTGCCGGCAATTATCATTTCGGTAGTCTGGCCGCCGGAACGTACGTCATTCGTGAAGACGTACCCTCGTCGTGGACCGAGACTGCGCCGAGCTCTGGCAGTTACAGCGCCGTATCGGGTGTGGAACGCAGTGTTCTAATCGACTTTGAGGACCGCCAGAATCCGACTAGCACTTACTGGACGATCGCAGACTTCGTCCATGAGGGTTTCGTATTCTCCACCTCGGCGTCTTCGGTTGGTCAATGGCTGCTGTATGGGTTGCAAAGCAGTCCCCCACCACCCTCGATGGAACTGGTCACCAGCTTTCGCTCGGCTACTCAGTATGTCCGCCGCGTGGACTCGGGCCTATTTAGTATCGATTCATTCGACATGCGGTTGCGAGGCTCGGCAGGCCCATACACCGTCACGGTCGTCGGCGAACTGTCGGACGGCCAGTGGATCACCCAGAATCTGTCGATCACCGGCACCGCCACGACTTACTCACTCACTGGCTTTACCGACCTGCGCTCGTTCCGTTGGTACTCAGCGGGTACCAGCCAATATGCCGTGGACAACTTTCGGCTCCGCACGACCGACTGGGACTATAGCGGTTTGAACTTTGGATCGATGGGCAACCCAGGCAAGATTAGCGGCACTGTCTATTACGACAACAATAAAAACGGCGTGCGCGACGTTGATGACTTTCCGCTCGCTGGCCGCCGTGTTTACTTCGATCTCGACAACGACGGTGAGCTCGGTACCTACGAACCGCAGGCGATCTCCGACGCCAATGGCGCCTACCAGTTCGACGCGGTGGATCCCGGCAACTACGTCTTGCGCCAGGTGCAACTGACCAACTGGCATCAGACGCAGCCTGCCGCCGCATATGCCATTACACTGGCTCCCGAGCAAAATCTCGTCGGGCAGGACTTTGGCAATTGGGGCGACCCGACGGCAGTCTTCGGTAGCAAGTACAACGACGTCAACGCCAATGGCACGCGCGACGTCGGCGAACCGGGATTGGCCGGCTGGACGATGTATTTGGACCTCAATGAAAACGGCCTGCTCGATTCGGGTGAACCCAGTACCGTGACCGCGGCAGATGATCCGGCCACGGCCGGCGTTGACGAAAGCGGCAGCTATGGCTTCGAGAATGTCAGCCCTGGCACGTACAGCGTGCGCGAAGTTCCCCAAGCCGGCTGGCGGCAGACCAGTCCGGTCACGATGACTTCGCAAATCGAACGCAGTTCGCCGACCGGTTTTGATTACACAGGTTTCACCCATACGCCGCCCGTGGCGCAAGCCGTCAGCGGCAATGGACGCTATCTGGCTTTTTCGACCGCACTGCGACTGCTGCCGGCCGACACCAATTCCCGCACGGACATTTACTGGCTCGATCGCCAAACCGATGCGCTCGAGCTGATCTCGGTAACCAGCGCCAATGTGCCAGCCAACGATACCAGCTTCGAACCGGTGATCAGTGACGATGGACGCTATGTCGCTTTTCGTTCGTGGGCCAGCGATCTAGTCGCGGGCGATACCAACCAAAACGGCGACATATTCGTGCGCGATCGCATCACGGGTTCCACACAGTTGGCCACGATTGCGGGGGCCAGCCAGGCAAACAGTTATAGCTATGGAGAAACGCTCACCGGCGACGGCAGAACGGTTCTTTTCTGGTCGAATGCCAATAACCTTGTGCCCAATGACACCAACCAGTCGATCGACACCTTTCTCAAGAACCTGGACACGGGTGCGATCACGCGCGTCAACACGAACACCGCGCCGCCGGACATAGGCAATGAAAACACCTACGGTGGCGATATCACGGCCGACGGTCGGTACATCGCCTTCCAGTCGTTCTCGAACGACATCGTGGCCGGTGACACGAACGGTTACAGCGACATCTTCGTCCTCGATCGGTCCTCGGGCCAAATCGAATTGGTCAGCACGAGCAGCGCGGGCACGCAGGGCAACGGCGTCAGCGAAAAGCGAGCCATCAGCGACGATGGTCGCTTCGTCGTCTTCGATTCCAACGCCACGAATCTCACCGATGATTTGGGCGCCAATGGCTACAACATCTACATGAAGGACCTTGCTACTGGCGAAACACGATTGATCAGCCGCAACTACAACGGCGGCGCGGCCAATGGCAGCCGACGGCCAGACATCAGCGCCGACGGCCGCTGGATCGTGTTCGAGAGTACTTCGCAGACCATGTTTCCCGACAGCGCGAACTCATATTCCGCGATCATCCTGTACGATCGGTTGACCGACACGCTGACGCGCTTGTCCCAGAATCCTGACGGCACCAAGGCGATCGGGGGCAGCATTTTAGGAATGCTCAGTCGCGATGGCTCGGCGATCACGTTCATGACCGAGGCAACCACGATTGCCCCAGATGGGAGCGGCCTGCTGACGATTACGAGAACGCCCGATTTCAGCCAGCCGCTGCCTGCGCGGGTGACTCTCTCCGCGGGAGTGGCCGTCAGCGCGATCGACTTCGGCGGCGAGCTGCTGGACAAGTCGGCGCCGACCGATATTCTGCTCAGCTCATCGCACTTGCTCGAGAAGCTGCCGTCCGGATCGCTCGTTGGGCAGTTGTCGGCGGTCGATGCCAGCCAGGGCGATGAGCATCGGTTCGCCTTGGTGGCCGGCGCAGGCGATGCCGATAACGCGGCTTTCCAGATCGTCGACGACCAATTGCGTTCGAGCCAGTCGTTTGAGTTCTCGGTGCGCAAGACATTTTCGATTCGCGTGCGCACCACCGACGCTTCGGGCAATGCCCTCGAACGAACATTCCCGATCTCGATCGACAATGTTCCGGAGTTGGCCACAGCCGCGCAGTTCGGCGACGGAACGGCTCAGCGCTCGTCGGTCAATCAAATCATGCTCGAATTCGACGGAGCTGTCGATATCGACGCCGGCGCGATTCAACTGCACAAGCGCGAGCTCGACAGCCAAGGCAATGTCGTGCTGCAACTAGTCGATACAAGCTGGCAAACCAACCTGCTGCCCAGCGGCCACATGCGCGTAACTTTAAGCTTTTCCGGTGCATATGTCCGGCCGAACGTTTTGGGCCAACTGCCCAATGCCTTGGTCGACGGAAATTATCAACTGACCATGATCGCCAACAAAATTCGAGCCTCGGGCAGCTCGACCGCGTTCGATGGAGATGGCGACGGGGCTGGTGGCGGCGACTACGTCCGCGGGGCGGGTGCAGTTGACGACTTCTTCGCTTACTATGGGGACGCCAACGGCGACCGGGTGTTAGATCTCATCGACTATACGGCTTTCCGCAATGCGTACGGAAAGTCGATTGGGACGGACGAATACCGACGGGAACTCGATTACAACGACGACGGCCAATCGGACCTGGTCGAGTATACACAGTTTCGAAACCGGTACGGCAACACGTTGTCGTTCCAGTAACCTTTAGTTGGATTCAACCGCCATGCGTCATGCCACGTCAACCGCGCTGGGTCTTCTGCTAGCGCTGCTTGCGGCCTCACCATGTTGCGCGGATTTTGTTTTGCAGTTGGGTCAGTCGGGCGTCGTCGGTGACAACGCTTGCGCGGGCAGCCCAGGCGACACTTCGCCCTCGGGAGGGGCAGCGACATAATAGCCGCGACAGAGCGCAGCAGCGCTCTCCATTTGAGGCCGGCCCGGCCGACGGCTCCGGCGCATGCAATTGTTTGCTGCCCTGGGTCCGCATTCCGAGCATTCGAACACGTTCGGTTTGACGGGGGTGAATTGCACCCTCTTCCATGAGCGTTATCGAGCATTGACCATTTCGAAGGTTTCGGCGCTCGTTCGCGAACGCGGTGGAACGGTTCTTGATAGCGACGGCGGAGACGTTAATGCCTCCGGCGACGGCCAGTGTTTCTACTCCTGCGGCTTGCATCGACGCCATTCATTGCGAAAAAACCTTGCAGTGACGTAAACAAACACGGGCAAAGCCAGCCCGTATGGAACCAGGAAAAGGCCGCGCCCATAGACCGCGCGATACCAATGCCATTGCCAGGCGTGCAGTGCAAACCATGAAAAAACTGCTAGTGCACTAACGGCGATGATTGTCACTGGGCCAGACACGCCGATGAGTTGCATTGCCATCCGCCAGTTCTTTGGCCACGCCGAAAGAAACCGCCAAACAAATGCGGTCGGTCCATGAACGCGGCCGAAATAATTGTGGGAAGCAAATGCCCACACGTCATTGTGCCCCTCGGGCATGTTGCACGAAAGAGGCGCTCGCCACCAGTAAAATGTGCAGAGGGCAAAGGCAGCTACCACGGCGATGTTCAGAGCAACCATC
>JBQCEI010000762.1:0-2711 GCA_051960375.1 Aureliella sp.
GGAGCAAGCATCCGCGCCTTCTCGTCCTGAGCAGGTCTGGGCACATTAGGTGGAGGGTTGTTCGCTCCAGCCTTTGCCTTGGGCGGGTTCAGATCGGTGAACTCTTCGACCCATTTCCAGCCGATCGGATGATCGAGTTCGCGTTTGGCTAAGACTGCCCACGGCGTGCCGGCATGTTGTTCGACGACGCCTTTGAGAAGTTCGCGAGCCGTTTCCGCCTCTTTCTCCAGCTTGCTGCCAACGCTGATCTCGCTGTCGGCCTTGAGGACCCAAGTGTTGTCCTTCGGCTTCTCAAACGCCATGCCGCGTTTGGCTTTGGCGAGCATCGCGTTGTACGCCTCGGCTCTGACTTTGTGAGCCAGCACGGTGCCTACGGCGAGATCGTAGCCAGCGAGCCAGCGCGGCGAGGTTTCCTTGTCGCGATATTGCTGACCTTGCAACAAAATCTGGCTTAGGCCTTCCAACTGTGGCTGCAGCCGAGCGGCTTGTTGCTGAGCGGTGGTCAGTTCATTGGCCAGCGTGGCTTCGTCGCGGCGCACGAAGCGCGTGCGCGGCAACTGGAGCGTCTCGACAGCCGACATTTGAGCGGCTTGGATGAGCACCTGACGAAGCGGGCTTTCCTTGGCCTTCTGGACGTAATCTTCCTTTGACACGTAGTCGGGGCGGTACTTCGACATGATCTCTGGATCGAAGAAATACTCGAGGTCCGACGCAAACGGCTCGATCTCGCGGCGGCTGACGCGGCCGTCGAATTTGCGATTGGGATGGACGGTAAAGTAGATGCCTCCGGTCTCGTAAGCCAACCGCGAGAGCGCGTACGGCCCGAAGCCTGAATCCATCACCGGCTCTTCGTAGAAGTTGTCGCGATAACCGAGCTTCACGCGTTCGGGCATGAGTGATTCCGGGCCCTGGTCGACCTGAGCCCACTGCGGGCTTTGGTCGAACTTCGGATCGGGATCGACATACTTGACGTAGGTGAACTCGCGTCCGAACGGAGCCGGGACGCCGATGACGTAAACCGGTATGGCGAACTTGCGGCATTCCTTGATCGTGGCTTCGAGCCCTTGCGGATCATCACCGCGCTCGTCGGTGACGGCGATGAAAATGACGTTGCGTTCCGGTCCATGGCCGCTGCGACTGGTGCGATACGATTTGTACTTTTCGACTGCCAGGTAGAACGCCGAGAAGATCTTCTCGTTGCCCGTTTGATCGAGGTCGATCGAGTTGATGGCTTCGCGAATCTCGTTCATGTCAGCGGTCGGCTTGGGAGTCCGCAGGCTCACCTTGTCGCCGAATGCAAGGATGCTCGTCAGCAGCGGCTCATCGGAATCCCTTTTATCTTCGCCGCGGGCTTCCTGGATGATTCCCAGTTCCTGGTAGATGCGGTCGAAGCGATCGCGGATCTCTTCGCGGCGGCGCTGCAGGCTGCCCGACTGATCGAAGAACCAGACCACCAGCGTCGGTCGTTCTTCCATCGATTGCAGCAATTCGTAAGTGATTTGATCGATGGCCCCTTCGGTCCCCGTCGTGCCGACGCCAGTCATGCCTTTGACCGCGGTATCCGCACGCACCAGACCGACCGATTGCTGAATGCGAGTGTTGATGTCGAGGGCCGGAGTGACCGTCGGGATCTGTGGCGTGATCTGCTCGACGTCGGGTACATCGGCGACGATCGCCGCCGTGCTCAGGGCCATGCCTGTCTCGCCGAGACTGTTGGCGCCGAGTTGTTCGGTCGGCTCTTCAGCGAAGGCCAGGTCGTCCATCACTTCGAGCTGCTCGGGCACATCGGGGGCGGGCAGGGTGGTTAGCGTGATCGCCGGTTCGCTGCGATTGGCCAGGACGGGGATCAAGGCTAGTCCGAGGATCAAAATCGTGTGCACGATGAGGCTGAACATGAAGGCCTGCGCATCACCGCTCAGCAACTGGGCCAGGACGCCCGGTGCCCCTTCGCTCGGCTGTTCGTCTTCGGAAAGTGCTTCATCGGCCGCGTCTTCCGAAAACAGCTGGCTCGCATCCACGCTCACCGGTTCGGTCTCAGCTGCTGCGTCGACTTGGTCTGCCTCAGCCTCGCCGAGCGCCGATTCACTGAGCCAGGCGTAGTCCGGCTCTCCGTCTCCCAAGCCCGCGTCAAGCTCGGCAGCGCCACCCGCCTCGTCGCCGTCGGTGTGAGCCATCTGCTCGGGCAGCGCGTGGGCCGCTTCGGCAACCGGTTCGCTGGCCGGCGAGTTGTCCTGGATCGAGGGATCGCTGATCGAGGGATCGCTCGCGCCCGGAAACTCATTTCCCGCAGGTCTTTTTAGCATCGTACCAGCTCTCCTTGGGCGCACACGATCGTCGACTCTCGGTCGAGGATTAGCGTTGCGACCTGCCGGGCCAGAAACATTCTTTTGACAGTCACATCTATTGTAGCTAAACCGCGACGCTGGGCGGCAATAGGAAAAGGGCCAAAACGAAGGTGACGGAGAGCCGTCGGGCGTGTCGCCTTGGCATAGAGTTGAGCGATGGAGATTGGGGATTTGTACTCAGGGCTGCGGGATCTTTCGCACTCCGCAAGCGACCCTTGGGGGAGCCGGTGGGATTCTTGCAACCCGACGCGTAAGCGAGGGACGAACCAGCCACCACAGCCGGCCCAACCAAGAATATTTATTAGCGACCCAATAAAAACGACGACAAAAAAAAAAACTCTACATTCAACACCGGATAGGTGGAAA
>JBQCEI010000763.1:0-6107 GCA_051960375.1 Aureliella sp.
TCCCCGAAGCGGGGCGAGGGGGAGACAAGAAAAGAGTTGCGATCGCCTTATATAACTCTTTTCTCTCCTCGCCCCGCTTCGGGGAGATGCGTCGGGGTGAGGGGGCTTCAGAAGCATGTCTTGTTTGGATTTACGGCGGGTTCGTCCCTCGCTTACGCGTCGGGTTACAAGAATAACGCAATCCCAGGCTGATGCGTGCCGTCGCTTCGCGACTCCGAGCCACGTTAATCTTGTCCAAATTTCGACCGCTTCAGCCGGCCCGCTAACTGCGGCGGCTGCTGGCTCTTCAGCAATACAAAATTCTCTATCACCAGGATATCGATTCCGCTAGCCATGAAGCACCCGAGCGCGTCGGCCGGTGAGCAGACGAGCGGCTCGCCGCGGACGTTAAAGCTGGTGTTGATCAGCACCGGGCAGCCGCTGAGTTCCCGCCAACGCTCGAGCAAGCGATGGAACCTCGGATGCTGCTGGGCGTCGACTGTTTGCACGCGAGCCGAATAGTCGACGTGCGTCACCGCTGGAACGCTCGACAGGTTCAGCTTGCGTCGTTCCAGTCCGCGATAGGCGCTTTCAAGATCGTCCTGCGTTCGCGGCACTCGTTGTGACTGGACCACGTCGCCGGTCAGCAGCATGTAAGGGCTGTCGGCGCCGCGCGGCAACTGAAAATACTTCGATGCTTCTTCGGCTAGCACGCTGGGAGCGAACGGGCGAAAGGATTCGCGGAACTTGGTCGATTCATTGAGCCGTGTGCGCATGTCGGGGTCGCGCGGATCGGCCAAGATGCTGCGGGCTCCGAGGGCTCGAGGTCCGAACTCCATGCGGCCTTGAAACCAGCCCACGATCTGCTGCTCGGCCAAGCGGTGCGCTACGAAGTCGAGCAGCTCCTCTTCGACCGAAGTGTGCATGTACGCGGCCCCTAAGGCGTCGAGCAACTTGCGCACCTCTGTGTCATCGAAACGAGGCCCAAGCAGCGAGCCGTGCTGCGCGTCTTGAGCATTGGGCATGCGCGGATGCTCGAGCAACTGATGCCAAACAAACAGAGCCGCGCCGAGCGCTCCGCCGGCATCGCCCGCGGCTGGCTGAATCCAGATGCGATCGAACGGACCGTGCTCGAGCAGGTAACTGTTGGCGACGCAGTTGAGCGCCACGCCGCCCGCCAGAGCAAGCTGCCGCAAGCCGGTGCGCACATGCGCATGCTGGGCTAGCCGCAACATCGCTTCGTTGGTCACTGCCTGGATCGAGGCTGCCAGATCGAGGTGCCGCTCGGTCAACTCCGACTCGGGCACGCGCGGCGGGCCGCCGAACAAACGTTGGAACTTGCGCGAGGTCATGCGCAGACCGCGAGCGTAATCGAAGTACTCCATGTTCAGCCGATACGAACCGTCGGCTTTCAGATCGATCAAGTGCGCATAGATCTGCTCGGCGTAACGCGGAGTGCCGTACGGCGCGAGCCCCATCACTTTGTATTCGCCGCTGTTGACGCGAAAGCCGAGATAGTAAGTGAACGCCGAATAGAGCAGCCCGAGCGAATGCGGAAAGCGGATCTCTTCCTCCAGATCGATGCGATGGCCCGCGCCGCGGCCGATGCAGGTTGTCGACCACTCGCCGACGCCGTCGACGGTGAGAATGGCCGCTTCTTCAAAGGGCGACGGAAGAAACGCGCTGGCCGCGTGCGACTGGTGATGATCCAGATAGACGATCGGTCCGCGGTAGTGGCCGCCCAGGCCGCGGCGGATCTCGCGAGCCAGCGGCAGTTTCTGCGCCAGCCAGCTCGGCATTGCCAGCCGGAACGCGCGGTAGCCGCGCGGCGCGTAGGCGGCGTACGATTCGATCAAGCGTTCGAATTTGTTGAACGGCTTTTCGTAGTAAGCGACGTAGTCGAGCTGCTCGGCCTTCAGGCCTGCGGCTGACAAGCAGTACTCGATCGCTGCGGTTGGAAACGCGGCATCGTGCCTGCGCCGGGTGAAGCGTTCCTCTTGAGCGGCCGCCACGATCTGGCCATCGACGACCAGCGCCGCTGCCGAATCATGATAAAAGGCCGAGATTCCAAGGATCGCTGTCATGAGGAGGTGCTCGTTCCCAGGCTCCGCCTGGGAACGCACTGCTCTGCGAGGCTCTGCCTCGCTGCAGCGGCGCTAGGCGTAACCGCGGGTGCTGGGAGGCGGAGCCTCCAAGACATTGCGTTCCCAGGCAGAGCCTGGGAACGAGTTGGATTCGGCCGCTACAGCCCGGCGGTATCGCGCCATACGCAACCGGCCCACGACCATCCGACGCCGAAGCCGACCAGCAAGTTGGGCTTGCCGGGCTGAATGCGTTTATCTTCGCGCAGTTGAGAGATCAAAATCGGCAGCGTGCTGGAAACCGTGTTGCCGCAGTGGGCCAGACGGATCGGCAAGCGATCATCGCCGACCCCCAGCCGGGCTTGCATCTGGGCCAGCATCTTATGCGTGGCTTGATGCAGCAGAAACAGGTCGATGTCGTCCATCGACAGGTTGGTCAGTTCGAGAATCTCCTCGATCAGCTTCGGCACGGCCACCACGGTAAAACTCATCAAGCTCGGGCCGTCCATATACAGGCGGCTCTTCCAGCGCTTGCGATGGCGCGGCTTGATCGCATCGCTGCAGGGCCGAGCGCCGCCGTCGCCGACCAGCAGCGTATCGGCGCCGCTGCCATCGGTGCCAAACTGAAAAGCCTCGAGCGAACGCGTGTCGGAAGCGGTGATCAGCGTCGCCGCGGCCGCGTCGCCGAAGATCGTGCGCAACGAGCGGTCCTCGTCATCGATGTACTTCGAATACGTCTCGGCGGTTACCAACAAAATGCGCTTAGCCGCACCCGACTGGACCAGCCCTTCGGCCAGCGCCAGCCCGTAGACGAACCCCGAGCAGCCGAGGTTGAAATCGATCGCCCCGCAGCTCGTGCGCAGCCCCAGCCGCTGCTGCAGCAGACAAGCCGTCGTCGGCAGCGGGTAATCGGGCGTCTGGGTGCATAGCAGAATGAAATCGATCGATTGGCGGTCGATGTTATGTTCGCGAAAGAGCTTTTCGCACGCTTGCCAACCCAAGTCGGCTGCGGTTTCGCCCGGGGCAGCGATGTAGCGGCTGCAAATGCCCGTCTTTTCCTCGATCAGCGGTATGTCCCAGTCGGGGAACTGCGATTGCAATTCTGCATTGGTCTCGCAACGCTCGGGAAAATGAATCGAAATCGGTCCAATCTCAGCAAAAGGCACGGGCGATTCCTATTAGTTCCTAAAGTGGCCCTTGATAATGCGATGGTTATAGCCTCAGCGGCCGTGGGGCGTAAACACCACTCGTGGTTGAGCGCCAGCCGCCCTCACGCCCCTCGTTCCCAGGCTCCGCCTGGGAACGCACTGTCTTCGAGGCTCCGCCTCGCCGGGCCGCCCCAAAGGCTTGCCTTCTGAAATAGCATGCCGGTCATCAACAATCAGCCGCCGCGCGGTAGCGGAACCGGACGCTACCGCGTGCCGGCTGATTCATGCAACGCGCTGGCAAGCTTTACGGCGGGTTCGGGGAGGCGGAGCCTCCAAGACAGTGCGTTCCCAGGCAGGAGCCTGGGACCGAGGCGCGGAGGAACAGCCATCGAACTGCTGGCTATTGCTTCTTCCAGGCTACGTCGGCGAAGCCTTGGGATTGGTTGGCGGCGCGGGCCATGATGAACAGCAGGTCGCTGAGGCGATTGAGATAGATGATCACCGTCGAACAATCTTCGACGTCGGCCTGGTGGGTCAGATGCACCACGTCGCGCTCGGCGCGGCGGCACACGGTCCGCGCCCAGTGTAGCCAGCCGGCCAGCAGCGAACCGCCCGGGATGATGAAGCTGGTCAGCGGTTCGAGCGTCGCATCGAACTGGTCGATCCAGCGCTCGAGGCGCTGGCAGTGAGCGTCGGTCAACATCTTGGTGTTGTGCGCCGATGGCTTGGGAGTTGCCAGTTCCGCGCCGATGGCAAAGAGGTCGTGCTGGATCTGCTCGAGCATCTCGGCCAGCGACTCTGCGGTGGTCGAAGACGCGGCTCGCGCGTGCGTGCAGACGATACCCAGCAGAGCGTTCAGTTCATCGACGCTGCCGTAGGCCGCGATGCGCGGATGATCCTTCGGGACGCGGCCGCCTGCGAACAAGCCCGTCGTGCCATCATCACCGGTTTTCGTGTAGATTTTCATGGTCGTCCGTTAGCTCGATTCGATCGCTGCGCTCTCCGCGGTCGTGTGGCACTGGCTATGCCAGTGTCTTCCACTTCGAAGTTGAAGCGCCGGAGGCTTTGTAAGCGTCCCACTGCCAACCGACCTCGGGCGAAACCTCCGGCGCAGCAGTTTGCCATCGGTGGCGTTTCTCGTCCTGCAGGCTTTCAACTTCGAGGAAGAGCCACTGGCATAGCCAGTGCCACACAAGACTCGAATGAAAGCGGCAATCCGGAAACTACGGCGTGGGTTACAAAACGAGCGTCGCATCAGTAATAGGGCTACGGTAGGATACCGCGGAGCGAATCTTAAAGGCATTGGGGAGAAAAGGAATTGAATCAGAACAGCGAAATGTTACAGGCAGCCGGTTTCATCCTCATGGTCCGTTCGCCGCGGCCGCAGTTCTTGCTCATGCAGCATCTCGATCGCTGGGATCTCCCGAAAGGTCATGCCGAAGGGGATGAAGAGTTGCTCGAGACGGCGCTCCGCGAGACCGAGGAAGAAACCGGGATCCCGGCCCACTTGATCGAAGTCGATCCCAACTTCCGCTTCGTGACCGAGTACCGGGTAGAGGGAAAAAAACGTGGCACGTACGACAAGAGAGTGACATACTATCTCGGGTACTTGCAAGAAAAACCGGAGATCAAGACGACCGAGCATCCCGGTTATCGATGGTGGGATTGGCCTGCCAAGGGATCGATCCAAGAACGCACGATCGATCCCTTGCTGGCCGAGTTGGCGGCGTACTTTGAAAAGTATCCTGAACAGCTAGAAGTCCGGTAGGCGCTTCGATGAACTCCGCTTCGCAGTTGATCGACAACAGGGCTGTCTCCGTCAGGCTGGATCCGCCGCAGAGCGCAAGTGACCCGAGAGGGATCGCCGTGTTTCGCCCGCATCCGCTTCTGCGCAGCGGACATCTGCAGACGATTTACGGCGCAATGGTCAGCGGTCCGTTGCCGGCGTATCAGGCGCAGCAGCAAATCATCCCGCTGGCCGACGGCGAAGCGCTGGTCGTGCACGAAGAGCAAACACCGGCGCCGCTGCCGCCGGACGCTCCGCTCGTCGTGCTGGTCCATGGGCTCGGTGGCGATCATCGCAGTCCGTACCTCCGTCGCATCGCAGCCCGGCTGACCGCCAGCGGCATGCGAGTGTGGCGAGCCGACCTGCGCGGCTGCGGCGCCGGACTGCGATACGCGTATCGGCCGGCCCACGCCGGTTCGAGTTCCGATCTGGCCGCCATCGTTTCAGCGGCCCAGCAGCGCTATCCCGAATCGCGCCAAGCCATCGCGGCGTTTTCGCTCGGCGGCAATCTGCTCTTGAAGATGCTCGGCGAACTAACTGAAGATCCCGAGCGGGTGGAGATCGATCCCGCGCAAATCGTCCAGGCGATCGCGGTGGCTCCGCCGGCCGATTTGCACGGGTGCAGCGCCAACATGGAACGCCCTTCGCGCATGGTGTACACGCGGTACTACTTGAAGCTGCTGGCGCGGCAAGTTCGCGAGAGAGCCGATCACTGGGATGCATGGCGATCGATCTCGCCCGCTTCGCCGCCGCGGACGATTCGCCAGTTCGACCACTGGTACACCGCGCCGCTAGCCGGTTTCAGCAGCACCGACGAGTACTACACGCTGTCGAGCTCGGCTCCCTGGCTCTCGAAAGTCGCCGTGCCGACCGTGCTGCTGATCGATCAGCACGATCCGATCATTCCCTTCGGCGCATTCGACGGGCATCGTTTCAGCTCCAGCATCTCGGTCGAAGTGACGCGCTTCGGCGGGCACTTGGGCTACATCGCCTGCGACCGACTCGGACGCGTGCGCCGCTGGATGGACGACTGGAGCGAAGCCAAGCTCAAGCAGGCGTTCGCGAAAGAGTAGTTTTACCGCGGAGGACGCGGAGAGCGCGGAGAAAAACAAC
>JBQCEI010000764.1:0-5839 GCA_051960375.1 Aureliella sp.
GTCCTCGACCAGAAACTGCTCGATGTTGCGGCGCAGCATGGCGGTCTGCTCTTGATTTCCGCGCTGATGAGTGGCCCAGGCCAGCAGCGCTTTGCCATAGACGCTCAAGTCGGCTCGCTTCTCATACAAAAACTTTTGCATCGTCTCATTCGGCCGACCGCCCAGCACGAGCGTATGGAATACGAGCGCATCGACGTTGCTGACCGATTCCTTGTAAGGCTCGGTCTTCGTGGCCGCGTTTTGCAGTTTCTGCAGTTCGGCGTTCTGATATTGCTCGAGCCACGCCAAGCCGCGCTGCAAGACGTCGGGCACGATCGCCACTCCGTTTTGCTGAGCGACGAGCAAGCCGCGCACAACGGTGGCGGTCGTATGCGCTCCGCTGACTTCGGAGGGATGGCTGAACCAGCCCCAGCCGCCATCGCTGTTCTGCTGATCGGTCAACCGCTGCACGCCTGCCTCGACCATGCGATCAACTTCGCCGCGGTCGAAGACCGGATTGCGATCGAATCGCTTCCAACCTTCGGCCCGCTTGCTGGCGTCTCCCAGTTCTTGAGCGTTCAGATTGTTGCGATGCTCTTTCACTTTTTCCAAATCGATCTTCATATCGATGAGCATCCGTTGCGTCATTACGGTCGGCAGAAATCGATTGAGCGTTTGCTCGGTGCACTCGTACGGGTACTCGACCATGTAGGGAAGCGCATCGACCATCGCCAAAGCCAGCGACGGACTGAGCCGCACGGTGAGTCGCGATTGCTCGACGCGGCGCTTGTCAGGCACGGTGATCTTCATCGAACCGCTCGCCTCGTCGGCCCGCACGGTCCCCGCCCAGCTATCGGTCTTGAGAATGCCGCCGACGATGACCGGCAGTTTCAACTGCATCGCATCGGATTCGACAGTCGATTCGGCAAAGGCGCGCAGCGTCACCTCCCCTTCAGCCAGCGCTCGGCAAGGCCAATCGACGCGAGCTTGTTCGTGTGCAGCGATGTGAACGGTGCGCTCGGCTTGCGCATCGTCGCTCAGTTGCAATTGAGTCTGTCCGTCGATCTCCAGCCGCACGCGCACCTCATGCGCGGCATCGAAATCGTTGTGCACGATGGCCGAGAGCACCACTTCGTCGCGTTCGACCAGAAAGCGCGGCGCGGCCAAGCGCACCAGGATGTGTTTGCGCGTGACCGCCGACGAAGTCGCCGAACCGACGCGCAGTCCCGGCCCGATCGCCCAGCTGCGGACTTGCCAGTCAGTCAGGTTTTCGGGCATGGTGAAGCTCGCATGCGCTCGGCCGTTTGCGTCGCACTCGAGCTTGGCGAGCCACAGCGCCGAGTCGGCAAACTCTTTGCGCACCGCCGTGGGTGCTTGCTCGGCTGATTCGCCGCCTGGCATTGCGCCCGGCGCCATGGCGGCGTCCATCGTGAGACCTGCTCCCTCTGCATAACCTCCCATGCCCATGCCTTTCATCAGCATCATGCCGTCGGCAGCAATGCCGCCGCTGCGCATCATCGGCATCGCTCGATGCGGTTGGCCTCCCGAGGCAAGGCGTGCGCCAGACATTTGCGGCTCGTCGCCGATGCTCTCGCCAAAGATCCCCAGCGGCGTCATCGTCGGCACATCGTCGATCGCGACCGGATTGATCGCGCGAGTCAGGTTTTCCCAGTTGGCCGGTTGATGGCTCCGCCGCCACTTCCAGAAGAACTCGCGAATATCTTCCGGCAGCGTATCGGGAGCGATCGCCTCGAGAGCGCGATCGTAGATAGCCAGCAGCACCGAACCGGCCACCGGCATCCCGCCGGCATCTTTCACCGAGATGTCGACTTGCCCCTTCTCGCCCGGCAAGTATTCCGATTTGTTCGGTTCGACAGCCACATCGAGCACACGGCTGGCGGGCGGCACGAAAATCTCGCGCGTGGCCGAATAGAACTTACCGTCGTAGATCGTCAGCGCCTCGACGAAGAAGTTCGGTTGATCGCCGGCGGCGACCGGAATCTCGACTTTGGCGGTCTTTCCCGACAGCTTGAGCATCCGCGGCGGCGGCACGACGCCGTGTTCGGGTCGCACAAACAAGAGCACGGTTGCATCGGCGCGATCGGCGTTGATCTGCAGCTGGACGCGCTCGCCGGGCGCATACTCGGGCTTATCGGGAATCAGTTCGAGCTCGGAGAAGCGGAAGTTGTCGGGCCCGACTTGATCGCCGCGCACCGTGAACACGTATGCACCTTCGACCTCTTCACCCGATTCGTCTTTCAAGCGCAAACGCAGCCGATACTGACCGCCGCGACGCGCGACAAAGCGCTGACGGAAATTGCCGTTCTCGTCGGTCTGCGCATCCCACGTTTCCACGACCGTTTCTTCCGGCTCGCGGTCAGCGTCATAAGTGATGCGCAGCAGCTCGAGCTTGCCTGAGGCAGCGACGGGCCGGCGGTCGAGCGTCTGGGCCAGGAAGTTGGCGTCGACGATTTGATTGACTTCGTAGAAACCGCGGCCCAGCCACGAATAGATCTTGAACGGCTCGCGACTGGCGATCACCGAACCGCTGGCAGTGAGCGTCCGCCGCGAAGCGTCGCGGACTTCGACCTCGATGTTGTAGCGATGGTCCATGTCGCCATAGAGTTCAGCCGCGGTAGCGGTATCGATCGCGAGCGTTGCGGTGCCCTCTGCATCGAGCGTCAGCTCTTGCTCGAGCACAATCTCCGGCGGCTCGAATTGCCGCCTCGGCAGCCACGCCATCGAAGGCATAAAGCAACCCGCCCAGCGCTCCCAGCCCGGATACCAGTCGTAGTCGTACGCAAACCACCAGTAACCGCGTCCGTAACACCAATCGAACGGACGCACCGGATACCAATCGTCGATGTACGCCGAGCGCATCACCTTTACATTGACATAAGCGTTAGTGACCGGTGAGCCGAAGTAATAGCGAGCGCTCACCTTGGCCTCGATCTTCTCGCCGAGCTTAACCGGCTTTTCGGGCGAGTCGATTTTAATTTCGAACTCGGGCTTGCGGAACTCTTCGACCCGCACTCTCAGGTTCGTCGCGATCGCTTGTTCTTTCGCCTTGATCTGGAACGAGTACACGCCCAGCGTGGCGGTTTCGGGCAAATCGATTTCGACTTCGCAGCCGCCGATCTCGTCGCTGGTCTTGTTCTGCTCCCAAAACACTTTGCCGTGCGGGTCGAGCAACTGCACTAGAAATGCGTGGTGAGCCAGCGGAGTGGTGGCCAGGTCGGGTGCATAGCTGGCCCGGCCGATCCAAAAGTTCGCTCGCAGCTTGCCGCCGGGTCGATGTACCGGCTGGTCGGCGACGCCGTAAGCCTTCACTTGCGAATAGAAATCGCGATCCAGCCGCGGCGCCCAGAAACTTTGCGTGCCGCTGATCGAGATTCGGCCGCGCGCATCGCGAGCGATGATCAGCCACTGCTTCGAAGTGGAACTCGGATCGGGCAGCACGATCTGCCCTTGCGCATCGGTCTTGCGGGCGAAGTTGTCGATCACGAACCGCCGTGGGTTCCCCGTCTGCTCGACGCCGAAGAACTCGACGTTGACACCCGTTGCAGGCAAGCCCGTGACCGCATCGGCGACGTAGACCAAGTGCTTTTCGGACATCCGTTTGCGAACGATCGCCAGATCGTTGATCCACACCAGACAGCGAGCCAGATGAGCGCCGTCATCAAGCGAAGCGGTGACGACATACAAGCCCCCCTTGTCGAGCGGCGTCGAAATCGTCTGCCGGCGATCCCAGTGGTTTTCGCGCGGCTCGAGCTCGATCGACCAACTGGCCACCGGCTCGCTGACAAACTTGGTCAGCTGCTGATCGGTAAACAAGTTGCCGGGACTATCGAAGTTGGGTGGCCAGGTATCGCGGCGGCCATCGAATGCAGGCCGCGTGAGGTTTTGGGGATTGCGATAAAAGTCCTTGGTCGCGCTGAGCAGCTTTTCCAGATCGACGCGGCGAGCCGAGAAGGTTGCCCGGTGCGCATTGCGAAAGAGCAAACTCAGCTTGGTCCCCTGCCCTGCCGGCTGAGCCGCGACCGGATCGAAGCTGCCGCGCGGCTTGACGATGTTTTCGAGTTGCCTCTGTTTGTCACCATTGCCGTCACCGAAGCGTTCGATCGACTGCCGAAGAAGCTCGGCCGCTTTGGAGTACTGGCGGCGGTTCATGAAGATCGAAACGAGCTGAGTATGCGCGCTCTCCGCCGTCGATCCTTTACCGTCGGCCACGCGCTGGTAGATGCGGATCGGATTGAGGTCTTCGGGCAATTCAAATCGACGGATGCCGCTGGCCAGTTTGGCGATCGTTTCGTTTTCGCCCAGCGTGTGCACCGCCAAAATGCCGCTCTGTGCATCCTCGATCTTTCCGTCATCTTTCTTCTCTTCTGCAGCCTGAGAGTCTCGCAGAATTCGCGGCTGTTCGGCCAACGTGTCGACCGAGAACTGGCTCTGCAGGAAATTGGCCCAGTTCAGCTGGGCTTCCGCGATCGCGCTGCTAGCCTCCGTGGCGTCGATCTGCTTGAGAGCCCACCGCAGCCGCTCGGCATCCGAGGCGGCTTCGGTCCACGAGTCGGGCAATTTCCAAAAGATCGGCCGCCCCTCTTCGTCGACGCTCGCGTACCGCATCGGAAAATCGCTCGGGGCTTCGAAGTCGAGATAGTCGGGCTCGACGTCGAGCGACGTCTTCGACTGCAGCCGCCAACCCCAGCGATGCTCGCGGGCAACCAGCAACGTGCTGACCAGTTGCGACCATACCTGAGCGCGTTCTTCATTCGATGGTTTCGCTTCCTCGGGTGCCTTGGCCGAATCGTCCGGCCGCGGCGCCTTGCTGTCGGCGCCGTCCGCCTGCTTCGCTGCCGGCAACTCGCCCGCCAGGCGGAGCGCCCGGACCAGCCAGATCAGCGACTGCTGGCGATCCTGTTCGGTGGCATTAATCCAGCGTCCGCCGACGTCGTGGAATCGGCCGCCGGCGCGATGAAACTTTTGATCGGCCACCGCGCCGTGATGCGGAGCCTGGTTGAGCTCCTGAGCGGCTTGGACCAGCACGCGCCAGTCGCTGCCGCGAACGGCTAACGTGTCGGCAAGCAGTGGATCGAGCTCGCCGTAGAGCCCCAAGCGTTGCAGGCACTCGACTGCCGCGTGCAAGTCCTTGGCAGCTTCAGCGCCGGGGACGCGGCGGTCGACCAGGAGCGTCCGCAGAATGTCGAGAGCGTCCTTGGCGTTCCCCTGCTGCCGCAACTGAGTCGCTTGCTCACGCAATTTGCTCGGCTCCTTCGGCGGCTGTGCCGCAGCGAACATCGCTAGACCGACGGCCAGCGCCAGGCCGCAAGCAACGGTAGTCGTGATGGCTTTCATATCCAACCTTGCAAATGAGGCCGTGCCCAAAAGCGATCCCCGCTTTAGGTCCGCAGTGGCACTTCCGATTTCAAAGAATCAACCTACCATATTCTCACCGGCGGCAGCCCGAGTCGTGGATACGCCCCCGCCAGGCGAGCGCCGCAATACCAATCAGCCGCAGGGCGTTAGCCCGCGGTTCCAGCAAGAAACCGGACGCTAACGCGTGCCGGCTGATTCATTCAACAAACCGCCAGGCGCGCTTACTGCCGTAGGCGCTCGGCCCGACGGTTTTGTAGGCTCTCCGCATCGGTAGACGTCCGGCCACCCCCGGCCAGTTCCCAAAAGCGTTTCGCTTCCTCTGTTCCTAGAGCGTTTTAGAATCAGGCAGTAACGAAAGATGTCATTAGTGAAAGTCGCCATTCACGGAGCGGGTGGTCGCATGGGCCGCCGCCTGGTAGCGCTGGGCAGCCAAGACGCCAACATGACGATTGCCGCGGCGATCGAAAATCCAGCTCACCCGGCC
>JBQCEI010000765.1:0-3133 GCA_051960375.1 Aureliella sp.
CTGACCCCGAAGATCGAAGCGGCCTCGGAGCAAGCGCCGTGGATCAGCCAGATTCAAAAGCACATCCAGCGCATCGAATCGCAACTGGCTCAGACCGCCGAGCAACTGCGCGAAGACGCTAAGCGCCTCGGCATTTCGGAGGAAGACTGCGAAGCCCTGCTGGCCGATCGCCGCATGACCCGCATGCCGGACCTGTCGCCGCAAGCGATCAATCAGTTGTCGGAACCGGCTCGCGACGTGCGCATGTATTTGTCGCGGATGAAGCAGGCCAAGCAGCAAAGCGAAGTCGACAAGAAGGAAGCCGATCGCCTGGCCAAAGAGCTGGCCGCCGCCCTGGCGACGCGGCAGCACGACAATCTTCACGATGCGATGACCAGCACCAGTGAATTGATCGGCCTGCTGCGCAAGCGCCTGCAAATTCAAGAAGCTCTCGACAAACAACTGCATCGCCGGCAGAACCTCGAAGAGGAAGCGGTCGATCTGGCGGCCGACGAAGCCCTGCCGGTCGAGCGTTCGTTCATGATGGGGCTGCTGTTTGTCGGCGGCGCGTTCTTCGCCCTCTGGGGTCTGGCCAAGGTGATGCCCGGCCAGTGGTTCGGCGTCAAACTCGATCCGAACTCCGGCTTGCTGCTGCTCCTGCTCGGCGCGTTCATGCTCTTCTTCTGGTTCACCTGGGGCAACATGCTCGACCGCACGACGGTCGGCGAACTGGACGATTGCGAAGACCAACTGGAAGCGCTGAAGAAAGAGATTCGCAAGACCGAAACCGAGCGCGACGAACTCGATCGCCGCTTGCCACCGCACACCGGTTCGCTGGAAGTTCGCCTGCGCGATGCCGAAGCCGAACTGGTGACGCTCGAGACGCTCTTGCCGCTGCAACACAATCATCAAGCGGCTACCGAACGCTACAAGACCGCTCGCCGCCGCGCCGGCGAAGCAGCCGATTCGCTGCGTCACGCCCGCAACCAGTGGGAAAAGACGCTGCATCAACTCGGCATCACGCAGTCGCTCTCGCCCAAGAGCATCCGCATCATGGCCGAAGGTTACGAGTCGCTGCTGCAGACGCGCAAGCGGATGCAAGCTCTCGAAGACGAACTCGATCAGCGGCGTCTCGAACTGGGTGCGATCACGCAGCGCATCGACGGCCTGATCCGCCAAGCGACCGCCACCAAGAAGGCTAGCGACGAAATCGTGCGGGCCAGCCGCGAAAGCGAAGCAGCCTCGCAAGCAGCCAGCCATCCGAAAGAGCATCGCCCCGATCGCGACAAGCGCCCGGGCGGCGGGCCCGCGATGGCCGCAGCCCAGCAGCCGGCCGTGCGCGCCGATGCAGATGCTGCCTCGCAGGCGCTCGAACAGATCAATCGCTTAACGGCGATGATCAGCGAGCAAGAACAGTACGTCCAACAGCGCAAAGGTCTGAAGGAAGAAGATGCGGTCCTGGCAAAACAAGCGGCCGGGCTGGAGAAGGGGATCGACCGTTTGCATCGCGCTCACAGCGCGCTGCTCGCCGAGCTGGGCTGCGAGAGCGAAGAGCAACTGCACGAATTGCTCGACCGCAAAGCCAAACATGCCAAGCTCCTGGCGCAACATGCAGAACTGAACGACCGCATTCGCGCCATGATCAGCGGAGCGGTGGCCTACGATGCCGTCGCCAAGCACCTCGACAATCCCGGCGCCGATGAACTGGAAAAGCGTTGGGACGCAGTGCAGCAGCGGACCGCTCAAGCCGAGAAGCGCGTCGAGCAACTGCACGGCCGCCAAGGAGAGATCAGCCAGGAGATGAAATCGCTGGCCGCCGACACGCGGCTGCCCGATGCCAAGCTCGAACTGGCCTGCCTCGAAAATCAGATGAAGGCCTGTGCCGCTCATTGGCAAACGCTGGCCGCGACGACGCACATGCTCGACAGGGTATGCGAAGTCTACGAAACCGAGCGCCAGCCCGAGACGCTCCGCGAGGCTTCAGCGTTCCTCAACCAGCTGACCGAAGGCAAGTACGTCCGCGTGTGGACGCCGCTAGGCAAGAACCAACTGCGGATCGATAACGCTGCCGGCCAGGCTCTGCCGCTGGAAGTGTTGTCGCGCGGCACGCGCGAAACGGTCTTCATCGCTTTGCGACTGTCGCTGGCCGCTGCCTATGCTCGCCGCGGCGTGATGTTGCCACTGGTGCTCGACGACGTCTTCGTCAACTTCGACCGCACGCGCACGCTGGCAGCCGCTCGCGTCCTCCGCGACTTTGCGGCCCTGGGGCATCAGGTGATCATGTTCACCTGCCACGAACACATCATGCGGATCTTCTACGAGATCGGCGTCGAAGTCCGCGTGCTTCCGTCGCAAGGCCAAGCCGGCGAGGCGCGCGTGTACGTCCCCGAAGTGATCGCGCCGCCTCAGCCGCTGATCGCCCTCGAGCCCGAACCGGTCGCCGAAGAACCGGCCAAGCCTGAACCTGAGCCGGTCGAACCTGAGCCTGCCGCCGCCGAAGCGGCTGAGATCGAGGAAGAGCCCGAAGCAGAAGTAGTCGAGGTCGTCGCCGAGGAAGAGGAAGCGGTTCCCGAACCGGTCATTCAGATCGTGCCCCCCGCGAAGGTGAAGACGGTCATTCGAGCGATCGAAGAACCGGCCGAGCCCGCCCGGCCGACGATCGATTGGCTGTGGTACGAAGACGACTTCGATCCCTCCGACCCGATCGACGAAATGGCCGCCCGCGCCGAAGCGATGGAAAAAGGGGATGCGCCCGAGCTATCGGGCTGGATCGAATCAGAAGCCGCCGGCCCTCCGCCCGAGGAATTTGCCCCGCCACCGCCACCCGTCGATGATCAGTGGCGCGAACGGCCCATCTCCGCGTAGAGAAGAATTTTTACCGCGGAGTGGGTGGCACTGGCTATGCCAGTGTCTTCCCCTTCGAAGTACCAAGGCCATCAGCGCGGTGCTCGTTCTAATAATTGGTTTTTGTCCCGACAGGGACGGCAGCCCCATGCCGGCGGCGCGAGCCGCCGGATTCGAGTCTCGCACTAACTCGAAAGTCCCGAAGGGACGACAGAGCACGCGCCCAGAAACCGGCTGTCGTCCCTTTCGGGACTTGGTAATCATTTACGCGTCTATCTAACCGGCGGCTCGCGCCGCCGGCATGGGGCTG
>JBQCEI010000766.1:0-6055 GCA_051960375.1 Aureliella sp.
GGATGCGAAGTATTTTTCGTTGGTCGAAGAACTGCTCGAACCGCCTCCCGGCATGTCGCGTCTGCCCTAGTTTTGCATTTACTTCTCTTGCTTGCCTGACTGGGCTAAGCATATCTCCGCTCCGCCCCCCGGCCACTTTCCCCGTAGCGGGGCGAGGGGTACCTAATAAAAGTTATGCGTCACCATCTAAATCAATCTTCTCTCCCCTCGCCCCGATTCGGGGAGAGGGGTCGGGGGTGAGGGGTCTTCAGAAGCATGGTGTGTTGGACTTTTATGACAGGTTCGTCCCTCGCTTACGCGTCGGGTTACATGTCCCCCACATTCACCGCCATCACATCCGGGTGGGGAAACCCGAGCCGCTTGTCGACCAGGTTCAGCAGCGGCTCACCGCTTTGGAATCGGCGCAAGTTCTCACAAGCCAGACGCGTCGAATCGTCGACTCGCGAGCGAGCCTGAGCGCCGACATGCGGGGTAATGATCACGCGCGGATCACTCCATAGAGGGCTTTCCGGCGGCAAGGGTTCGACGTAGGTGACATCTAAACCTGCACCCGCCAGGTGGCCGCTCTGCAGCGCGGCGACGAGCGCCGGTTCGTCGACTACTTGACCGCGGGCCACGTTGATCAGCCAGCTGCCAGGCCGCATCGCCTGGAAGACTTTGGCATCGATAAGCTTTTCAGTGCTAGCGTTTAGCGGCAGACAAAGGACCAACGTGTCTACCGCAGCGGCCAAGTCGAGCAAGCGATCGGCTGGCCACAGCTCCTCGACCTCGGGCGGCTTGCGCACTGGAAAGTAATCGGTTGCCAGAATGCGAGTGCGAAAGGGAGCTAGCAATTGAGCCAAGCGGCGACCGTTCCCTCCGAGCCCGACGATGCCGACGGTCTGGCCGTGCAGATCATGAGTCGGTCGCCGAACGAACTCACGTCGCTCGGCCTGGCGGAAAAAGGTCGGCAGGCTGCGGAGCAATCCCAGCAGCAGAGCTAGCGTTTGTTCGGCGACTTGATTGGCAAACAGCCCCGATGCACTGCAGACGGGAATCTCCGAAGCGATCACCGAAGGGACCAGGCAGTGATCCAGGCCGGCGGCCGAACTTTGGATCCACTTGAGCCGTCCTTGCTGAACGACGCCATCCCAGTCGACCGGGACTTTGGCATGCCCGATGAAGATGTCGGCATCAAATAGGGCCTTGCCAATCCCCTCCTGGCCGGCATCTATTATCGTGGCACCCGGGGCGGCCTGCTGGAGCGAGCGACGATGCTGCTCCTCGACGGGATAACACAACACGATATTCCACCCGGCCAGCGATCGCTTTGATCCCGTCATCCGATCTTTCCACTCTCAATGGATTTGTATGTCTAGTCCCTGCGATGCAGTGCGCGAAAGTGAAATAACGATATCCGATCCGGCCGAACTGGATAGTGGAGCAGCTGGGGGTCTGATCGAGGCGCAGGGCTCCCTGGTCAAGGCGCAGGGAGCGGTCGCCGATTTCGCCCGCTGGTGGCAAGGCGAGTGGGGCCCTGGACCGCTCGTCGCGCTGGCGCTGCCATTGGTCCTCTCAACCGGCTTTACGTCGCTGATGTTGTTCACCGATCGCACGCTGCTGTACTGGCAATCGGGCAACGCCGCTTCTTCGGCCATGGGAGCCGGAACGGTGTACTGGGCGCTGATGTGCTTGCCCACGGGCATGCTCAGTTACTTGAGCACGTTCGTGTCGCAGTACCTGGGAGCCGGGCGCCCCGAGCGCGTGAGCATCGTGTATCGCCACGCGCTGCGGCTAGCGTGGATGGTCGTGCCGTTTCTCGTGTTGGCGTTCGCGCTCGCGGGCTTGCCGTTTTGGTTCTTCGATCATCCGCCCGAGCTGCGGCAGCTGGAATCGACGTACCTGCGCACGCTGCTGCTCGGAGGCGTGGCAGTCTTGTTTTACAGCGTGCAAAGCGGCTTGATGACCGGCGCTGGGCATACCGGCTCGGTGCTGCTGATCGATGCGATTGCAACGCTGATCAATCTGGTGCTATCGGCGCTTTTGATTTTTGGCATCGGTCCGATTCCTGCCATGGGAGTTCTTGGGGCGGGACTCGCTACGGCGATCGCGTTCTGGCTCAAGCTGCCGATCGCTTACTGGATCATGCATCGTCGGCCAGAGCTGAGCCAAGCGGTCAGTGCCAGCCGCGCTCTGCGATGGGAGCCGGCGATGCTGCGCCGGCTGGTGGCTTACGGCGCGCCGTCGGGTTTGCAGATGCTCTCTGAATCGGCTGCTTTTACGATCATCATGTTGCAGGTGGGGCGGCTGGGCGGATTGCCGATGGCGGCTACGACGCTAGCACTGGGCCTGAACGTGCTCGCCTTTGTCCCGATGATGGGCCTAGGGATCGGCGTGGGAGTGCTGGTGGGCAATCGGTTGCTGCAGGGGCGGATCGATCTGGCGACGCGGACGGTGGTCTGCGCTTTGTGGTTGTCGCTGGTTTACACCGGAGCGTTCGCGATCCTGCTCGGTTTCTTCCCCGATGCGATGACGCAGATCTATGCGTTCGGTTCGCCTGAGCGTTTCACCGAGATGCGGCCGGTGCTCTTGCCGCTGTTGCAGATCATCGCCGTGTACTGCGTGCTCGACGGTTTCCAGATCGTTTTTGTCGGAGCGATCAAAGGGGCGGGGGACACTTGGTTCGTGCTGCTCGGGACCGCCATTTTGGGCTTCGGGTCGGTCGGGGCCGGGTTGCTGTGCGAGCAGCTCTTCGGCAGCAGTTTGATGTTGTGGTGGTATATCATCGCCGCCTGGGTGGGCGCCACCGCCTTGGTGTTCGGCTTGCGTTTCTGGCAAGGCAAGTGGAAGACGATGCAGGTGATCGAAGCCGAGCCTGTGCTGGTTGATGAGTGATATTCAGCGCGGCCGGACAGCGCTGGTAACGACTCAGTCGAAAGAAATCGGGGCGATTGTCAAGTAACGCCTGTATGAGGAGTTGGGTCGCTCACGTTGTCATCCGCGTTCCATCCGCCGCGCGATCCAATTAGGATCTCTCCGTTCATCCAGAATCGCAACAACGTGCACGGTGGAGTCTGACACGGTGTAGTAAATGGCGAATGGAAATCGTTTGGCTGGCATGCAATGGTAGCCAAAGCGCTTCGAATGTATTCCACCGAAAACGCTCAATGCTTGAAGGTCGGCAAGAATGGAGAGATAGAAGTAGTTTCCGACCTCAGGGCCATTTGCGCCGTAAAAAGCAATCCCGTCGAGGATGTCCCGTTCGGCGTGGTCGGAAACAAGCACATTCACTGGTGTCGGTTCTCCAGGCGTTTCCGCAGCTCCTGCAGGGACGAAAAACTGGTTTCGCCGTTGTCGATGCGTTTTTGACGTTCCGCTAGGACCTTAGCGTGCCATTCCGGGGCAGGGGGAGCGTCGGCGTCGCCCTGCAGGGACGTCCACAACTCCTCCATCGCCGCAATTTTTTCGGCAGGGGTCATCGATGAGATCGGCAAATGCATACGCTTTCTCCCTTTGCGAGTGTCCCTCAGTATACCGCAGATGACGCGGAGATAATCGCAAGAGGCTCGTTTTGGCGCGCCGCTTGCCTGCTCCAGGGACAGAGGAAGTGCCCGCCAGAGAGAGGAGACGCGCCAGACCGTGCCTACTTGCAAAAGCCGCCGCCTTTACGTGCCGATCGCCATCGCCGATATCGTGCTGTTCGCACTGATCGTGTCGATCGGTTCGGTTGCGATCTACTTGCAGTTTTTTTATCAGCCGCGAGTCGACGGCGAGTATGTCAAGCAAGTCGCTACGGCGGCCGAGGACCGCTTGCGCGAAAACGCGCCCGAGCTGCGGCGCGAGATCGTTAGCTTGGGCGAAGATGCGCTGCCCATCATCCAAGCGGCCCTCGTAGAACGCGCTCGGCATGACTACCGCGTCTACGCTCAGACGCTCGAGCATGAAGGAAGCGAGTTCTTCGACAACGTCGAGCGGGCTTTCGTAGCCAAAGTCAAAAGCCGCTACCACGAATATCTGCAGCGCCACCGGCAGATTCTCGAGGATGAATTCCCCGAGCACGCGACGCGCGAGAATGTCGAGAAAGTTCTAGCCGCATTCGAGGCGACCTTTGACGATCTGGTCGAACGCTATTACCTCGATCAGTTCCGGCAGGAAGCCGCCCGCACGGAAAAACTTTGGGCATCGATTCCGCCGGCGCACCGGCCCGAGCCAGGCGAGCCGTCGTTGGAAGAACAGCTCGCCGATGCAACTCAGCGCTGGCTAGTGCTGGCCCTGCAGTCCACACCCCTATCGCCGCCCCCTGAGGCGCAAACATCAACGATCAAACCCTAATCAGCCGCCGGGCGTTAGCCCGCGGTTGGCTGTTCGCGCAGCGCGAAGAAACCGGACGCTAACGCGTGCCGGCTAATCGACAACAGTGTCTTGGTGGTTCCATTCTCTGCTGACGGAGAAAGCCCGCATGTCGTCGGAAAACACTCCACCGCAAACGGAAACGGCCGCGCCGGTCGATGATGCGCCAACCGGCGGCCTCACGGTTCGATTGTCGTGGCTGTCAGCGGTGCTGGCGTCGTTGCTGGCCCTAGAAATCATCGGGCTCTGTGGCTATGCGTTCTACGTCGCCAAGCGCGAAATGGAACCCGAGCGGTTGGCTCGACGAGCCGAAGCGGCGCTGAGTGAGAATTACGATTCGATTCGCAGCGAAGTGCTCCAACAAGTCCGCCATCAAGCCCCGGTGGTCGCCAAACAGATGAGCAATCGGTTGCTGGACGAGACCCCCAACGCGCGGCGCGACCTCGAAGAGTTTACCGTCCGTCACCTAGAGCAAGGTTTCGATAACGCCTTCGAACTGAGTGCCGATGAGTTCCGTCAGTGGCTCCGAGCCAACCACGATGCCATCGAAGATGCCTTCGAGCAAATCGAACAAGCTCCCGAGGATGCAAGACTGCTGGTCATGGATACCGAGGCGAGCCTCGAAGAACAACTCGGTCTGGACCTGCGCGATCAAGCCAAGCTGACCCTCGAGCTCTATCGCGTGATCAACGAAAAACTTGAACGACTCTCCCAACCTTCGGCCGAGCTGTCCGAGCAAGAGCGACTGGAGCGCCGCGTCGTTCGGTTGCTCCGGGCGCTCGTGCAGTAAGAGGCTTTCGTGTGGCACTGGCTATGCCAGTGGCTCTTTCTTCGAAGTTTTAAGCGCTCAGGACGAAAAACGTTCTCCAAGAGGAAACTGATGAGTACCGGTCAGCCTCAGCAGCCGAAGTCGGCATTGGAACGCGTCGAGGAGGCAGTTGGTCTTTATCCTTCGAGGTAGAAGACACTGGCATAGCCAGTGCCACACAGAGCGCGGAGGAGAATGCGGCGTTATTTTTGATAGATCGGCAGGTAGTGGTATTTGATCGATAGGCTCAGCACGGCCAGGCTGGTCGAGTAGATCTTCCCTGCACCCCCTTCTTCGCCGCTCGGGGCGGTCCATGAGCCGTCGGGTTGTTGGCGGCCCAGCAGCAATTCGCGCACGGTGCGGTCGGCTATCTCGGCATGCTGGCCGCCGCGCTGGTACATCCCTTGCGCGTAGTAATACGTGCCGTAGAAAAAGAACCGCTCGTTCCACTGCGGTGGATGGGCCAGGAGCCAATCGGCCGCCCCGGCAACCAGCGGTGACTCGTACTGACCGCACACTTGCATGGCCAGCAAACCGGCCGCGGTCATCGTGTAGGTCGGATTGTTTTGATCGGGGATATAGCTGAAACCCGCCGGCCCGCCGATCGGAACGCCGCGCGAATCGAGACGCGACGTGTACGAACGCTTGAGGTAATCGATCGCTTTGTCGATCGCTTCGGCCGGCACGTCGAGGCCGTCGTTCTTGGCCGAGCGCAGGGCCATGAGCTGCCACACCGAAACCGACAAATCCGAATCGTTCGAGTTGGGCGTATAGCGCCAGCCGCCGCGATCCTGCACGCGCTTGGATTGCTTCTGAGCGCTCAAGATCAGGTCGATCGCCTTCTGGCAGCGATCGTGAATGAGCGCATCCTGCTCCGCATCGGCTCCCATGCCGAGCATTTCGGTCAGCATCAGCGTC
>JBQCEI010000767.1:0-8629 GCA_051960375.1 Aureliella sp.
GAAAACTGAACCTCAAACGTGTACGCACTCAGCGCCGAGCTCAACCCAGTTTCGGCGACCAGATAAGCATCGTTGCCAGTTTGATTGAGGCTCAAGCCGCCGTCGCTGGTCGAGGTAATTTGACTGCCGGTGGGAGTGCTGTTGCCGCTCGAGAGCGTGGCGACAAAGCCTTGCGAAAGTTCCGAAGTGTTGCCGTTGGCTCCCGGACTGGTCGCAGTCGCGGTGATCACTTCACCAGCGGCCACCGTCGCTGTCAGCGACACGTTGGTAAATGTTGCGTTGCCGCTGGCGTCGGTGTTGACCGTGGCTGAACCGAGGTAGCGTTTGGCGTTGCGTGCACTGGGGTTGCCGGTGGCCGGCGTGGCATAGAAATGGATCAGCAAACCGGTAACGCTCGCCAGCGTGTTGATCGAACCGCTGACCGTCACGGTAGAGCCGTTGGTCTTGGCCGCAGTGATGACCGGCGTGTTTTGCAAGTTGTTGGCGCCCGTGTCGCCGTCGAGCGTGTCGTTGGCCGTAACGCCTTGGGCTGCGAGATCGATGCCCAGTCCCGTATTGCCATAGATCGAGTTGCCGACAATCGCGTTGCCGGTACTGGCAGTGCTGGCGACATTGACGCCCGCGTCATAGGTCGCCGTGTCGAGACCGCTGGCGGTGATCGTGTTGCCTTGTCCGGCAGTGGTACCGCCGATCGTATTGTTGGTTGCGCCGTTTGCCAGCAGGATGCCACTTTGACCTTGCCCAGCGATCACAGTGCCGGCGCTATTCACACCGATGTAGTTGCCGTAGATGACCGTGCCGGATGAGGCGCCGTCGATCGCAATCCCGGCATAGCGGCTAGCCATGATCACGTTGCCCAGCCCGACGCCACCGATCGTAGTGTTGTCGGCTCCGTTGGTGATGTAGATGCCATAGCCGTCATTGCCTATGACGGTCGCTCCGTCGGCGCCCAGTCCGATGTAGTTGTTCTGGATCGTGTTGCCATCGGAGCTTTCGCCATCGACTTGGACGCCGTCGCCGCCATTGCCGGCGATCACGTTGCGGCGGGCCGTGCCGCTGCCGCCGACGTAGGTGGAAGTGGCTCCGGACTGAATGAGAACTCCATCGCCGGTGTTGCCTCGATCCAAGAGTCCGGTCGAGCTGGTCCCGATGTAGTTGCCGTAGATCATCGTCCCGGTCGTGCCCGCTCCCGAGACGATGATTCCGGTGGCGTTGCCGGAGATCGTATTGATTTCCGAAGCGTCGTTGTTGCCATCGGCATCGGTGCCCACCAGCGTATTGGTCGACGCGCCGTCGATATACACGCCGGCACTTGTGTTCGCGACGATTGTCGAGCCGCCGACGCCCAGCCCGATCAGGTTGCCCTGAATTTTCACCGATGACGAGCTGCTGGTGACATAGACCCCCGAGCCCAAGTTGCCCGAGATCACGTTGCCAGCAGCCAGGTTCCCCGTGCCGGCGGTGATGAAGCCGATGCCTCCGGCGGTGTTGCCGACGGCGTTCAGTCCCGTCGCCCGCGTACCGATGTAATTGCCGAGAATGCTGTTGTTGGTCGCCGCCGAGCCGCTGACTTCGACGCCGTAGTAATTGTTCCCCGAGATGACGTTCACTGCCCCGGCCAGCGCCGTATTGCCGATCAGGTTGCCGCTGGCGCCGTTGTACAGCAAGATGCCCGATTGGGCAGTGTTGGAAGTGGTGCCGTTGATGTCGGCAGTGCCAGCCGCATTGAGGCCGAGGTAGTTGCCGTACACATAACTGTTGTCGGTGTTGTCGAACTCCAAGCAGTGCTTGCCGTTTCCGGCGATCACGTTTCGGCTGACCGCCGTCGTGCCACCGATCGTCAGACCGGTGTTGTTAGCGGCATAGATGCCGTTGAGCGTGTTGGCCGACGCCGCCGTGCCGCTGGAGTTGAGGCCGATCCAGTTGCCTTCGATGACGACGCCTGTGGTGTTTTCAACATCGATACCTGAGCCGGCGAAGCGATTGATAATCAAGCCGCGAATCGTACTGCCGCTGGCGCCGCTGGAGAGGAACAGCCCGTCGATGCCGCTGCCGACGGCAGTGCCGTTAATCTCGATCAGCGGACTGCTGCTGAAGCCCGGCTGAGTCCAACCGTCGAGCTTTAGTCCATCGGAAATGTTCGGCAAAGCGGAGGCGACGGAAATCGTCTGGACACCCGAGCCGGAGATATTGAAAGCGATCTCGTCGACGACCGTGCCATTGTGCGTAGCAGCGGCCGCCAGCAGCGCTTCGCGCAGCGATATTTTGCCATCGGCCCCTTTGTTGGCTCGCAGCAGGTTGATCGAGCTGGTCGTTCCGTCGGACGAGTCGCTGGTCGTATCGACGATGATGGGAGTCGCGTTTTGACGGAACGCAAAGTAACCGTAGGTCTCGCCGTTGGCGTTCACTTCACTCTGGTTGCCCACTTGGAATCCGTCGGACTGAAACGCCTGGATTTCATTGGACATCCCTGTGGCGCCGTCGGCGAACAACGAATTATCGCTGTTGTAACCGCTGGATTCCATCTTGTAGGTGGCGTAATAAGCCGACGACTGCCGCTTGGCAAACACAAACTCGGGTTCGAATCCTACGCCGGTGATATTGCGATTGTCGACGCCGTTACCGGTGTAGCTGCCCAGGTTGAAATACGAGGAGTTTTGATTGAAGGCGACGTAGTAATACGTGGTGCCGCTGGCGTTGACGGTATTGCTCGAGCCGACCGAGAAGCCATCGCTGTTGAGCGCCGTCACACCGGTAGACGAACCGGCCGCATTGGCGAAATCCCAAGTCAAACTCGAGAGCGACGAGCGCATGACCGCCGTTTGCGTGCCGCCCCCCGCGACGAACACCAGCTCCGACTGGAAGCCGACGCCCGCGATCGACTGGCTGGTACCATTGCCCGCGTACGAACCGACGCTGATGTCGACGCCGGCTCCCCAGGCGATCCAGTGATACGTTACGGTATTGGAATTGACGAGCGCATCGCTGCCGATGGTGAATCCATCACCGTCGAGCGACTGAATCAAGTTGGCGGTCAAGCCGGTCGTGCTGGCAAGCACTTTGGATGCATCGCCCGACATGGATGCGGTGCGCAGCACACCTTTCTGCGCGGCGTCGGTGAGCAGCAATACCGCTTCGGGTCGAAAGCCAAGCCCCGTAATGGCTCGGTTATCCGTGGCGTTGCCGGTGTACGTTCCCGAAATGACCAAATTTGAGTAGTTGGCCACGATGTTGCCGGCAAACTCCGACGTCGATCCGTAATTGCCGCTCCCCAGATCGACGGTCGCCGTCGCGGTTACGGTCGCGCCCACGTCAAGCGTCACACCCGACAAGACCGACGAGAACGTAGCGTTGCCGCTGGCATCGGTAGTGACGTACGCGGTACCGATGTAATTGCGAGCTTCGCCATAGCCTCCAGCATCTGCCTGACCGTATGCGTTGCTGAAAAGTTCTATGCGATACGTCGTGTTGGCGACCGTATTGATGGCTCCGGTGATCGTGGTCGTGCCGCCCGAGGATACGGCAGTCTTCAGCACCGGAAAGTTCTGCAATCCGTTGGCGCCAGTATCACCATCGCCGCTGTCGTTGATCGTCGGTGAACTGTCGTTCGGAGCCAAGTCGATCCCGAGGCTGCCGTTGTTGTAGATCGTGTTGGCCAGGATGGAGTTGTTCGAACCCGCGCTGGTGATCTCGACGCCATCGTCGCCGTTGTTGGCTAAGATATTGCCCTGGCCTGCGACGACTCCGCCGATCCGGTTCGAACTACCGGAAACGTTGATGCCGTCGCCCGAGTTGCCCAACGCGGTCGAGCCGTCGCTGGCCACGCCGATATAGTTGCCGCTGACGATATTCCCGGAACCGGCAACCGAGACGCCGACCGTCGTGTTGCCGCTGATGACGTTGCGGTCGGCCGCGGTGCTGCCGCCGATTTGGTTGTTGCTACCTGCGACATAGACGCCGGCGTTGTTCGCGTCGGTCGCCGATGCGGTGCCGCTAGACGTCAGGTTGCCGATGTAGTTACCGGCGACGATGTTGTTGTCCGAGCCGCTGTCGATCCGGACTCCGTAGTTGCCGAAGTCGCGGATCACCAAGCCCCGCACGGTGCTTCCGTCAGCCGTCGAACTCAGCTCCAGACCGCTAGCCACCAGATCGTTGCCGTCCAGGATGATCGCTGGCTTGCTGCCGTTGGCGCTATAACTGTCATCTGTCGTCGCATCGATCGTCACTGCATCGGTGATCATCGGCAGAGCCGAAGCCAGGCTGATCGTATGAGTGCCCGTGCCTGCAATGTTAAAAGTGATCGTGTCCGCGCCGCCGTTCGCATTAGCATCGATGATCGCCTGACGCAGCGAACCGGCGCCGCTGTCGTTGGTGTTGGTCACCGTATACGTTGCCAACAAGCCGTTCCACTGCTGGCTCAGATCATCACTGTTACCGAGGACATGCGTTTCGACGTCGCCCACCTGGAACTCGAGATCCCAGTCTCCTCCCAGGGCTGCCGCCCCGGTGAAGTCGTCGCTCATGGCGACATCGACACTCAACAGCTCCGCCAGCGAGACGGCCAGGTTCTGACCTTCGATCGTCGAAGCGGTTTGACAGCCGTAGAGCAACAGGTCCGCATCGTCGGTCAGCCCCTCGCGCCAGCTGAGCAACAGATCGTGATTGGTCGCCAGCGACTGCGCATCGAGCCAGCCGTCGCCCAGCTGGATCGCTCCGGCCGTTGCGTGCGTCACCAAATGAACCGATGAGTAGTCGTACTGGGCACTTCCCAGATAGTCCGCGATTTGCTCAATGCCGCTCGACTGGTGATCGATCAGCACGATGTCGAGCGTGCCCCCTTCGTCGTAGGTCGACTGCAGCTGATCGATCAACTGCTGCAAATCATTGAGACCGCTGTCGACGAAGGCGACATCGTGGCGCTGGGTGCCATCGACTGCTTGAGCGCCCGTGGAGTCGGTACCTGAAGAGCTGTCCGAAGTCGGCGCAAGCGTGCCCGTTGACGTTTGGACAGTACCGTCTCCTGAAGTGCCGTCTACTGCAGTGCTATCGACCGCAGTGCCGTCGATCGCAGTGACACCGCTCGAGTCGGCAGTCAGGCCGGCATCCTGAAGCAGCGTAGCGCCGGACTGAACACTGGTCGCACTGGCTTGGCTAAGATCATCGCCGATCTGCTCCAAGATGGCATCGACTTCACTCTGCGAAGCTTCGCAGGTCGGATCGAGCGATGCACCGTCGGCCATGTCGACTGGTAGAGCGGTAGCGCTGTACAGCAGTCGATCTTCGAGCACGTAGGCTTCGAGCTGAACACCCTCGGGCAAGTCGTTTTCTGAGCCGTCCCATAGTCGGGCCAATCGACTGCGCAAGGTTGCCAGAAAATTCTGGTGCATGGCCGATCCTGAAACATCGAATTTCGGGGCGTGGTCATGAACGGCTTGTTATGAACGGTCGCTGAGGGGGGGCGACGTTCCGCGCGATCATGAACGCGAGTAGGCCTTGCGCGTTCTGCCAAACGGGCCGGCAGACCGAAGCACCTAGGCAAGTTGTAGCGATTAACCAGCGCAGCACGGAGCACGCGCATGATGCCAAGTAAACCTACACCGCGTGGTAGGGCGGGCAAAAAGTAGCAGAAGGGTAACCCCGCAAATCTACGTCCAGCCTGCCATTTAGAGCGGCGCAATGGATTATCCGAGCTGATCGTGCCCTTCCCGTTTTAGGCTTCGTGATCGGGAATCCGCCTTTAACGTTGCAGGCCGTGCGCGCCGAATGACAGGGATGTGCCTGCGCTCCGGATTATCCCCTCTCTTCCAACCGCAGAGCTCGCAAACGGGATTACGCATGACAGTGGGCCAGCTTCGAAGACTTTTCGCGATGATGCTAGCGGTTATGCTCACCGGCATAGTCGACCGCTACAGCTCCGCGCAGACGATTCAGCCCGCCACTGCGCCCAGTTCTTCCAGCCGCTCGGCAACGCCGCTCGAGCCGCCACGTCCGTTGCAGGCACTTCAGCCGCCGTCGCGGCCGTCCGACGCGAAGCCCGACGCGAAGCCCGGTGTGAAGTCCGGTGCGAAGCCCGATCCGAGCCCCGATGCAAAGCGTGCTGCGAATCCCGACGCAGCTCCCGCCGGCGAGAGCAAGCCGGCAAGCGTTCGATCGCTGCGCATCGCCCTGGAAATGGCTCCCCCGGCGCAAAAGCCCCAGACGAGCAATCGGAACCAGTCTCAGCCCGGTTCAGCATCGCAGTCCAGTTCAGCATTGCAGCCTGAGTCAGCCAAATCTTCCGTAACGGATCTGAACGCGCCGAAACCTCCGGTGAAAAAAGCGCTCGATCTTACCTTTCCCAGAAGGCCCGTTCCCCCGACGCTGACAATCGTTGATCGTGGCCGATCGACTGCCGATGCGCCAGCCCTCAATACGCCCGCACAGAACTCAATGACTGCTGGTCCAGAACTCGGTCAGAAGCAACCGGTGCTCGAGGCCGGCGATGACGCGGCGGCCGACTCTGAGCCGGGTGAGCCGGAACTCGCAGCTGCCGAGCCCGAGCTGACGGAGCCGTACTGGGTGAGCCAGGTGTTACGGATCGCGGCCAGTGGCGCGGCCGACCTGCAAGCGATCGAGTTTGACCAAGCGATATGGGACGCGCTGGCTCACTCGCCCTATGTCAAAGCGGTGCTCACCGTGCCGCAGATCAGCCAGGCCAAGATCAGCGAAGCCACCGGGATATTCGATCAGACTCCCTTTGTCGATTCGATCTTCAACGATTCCTCCGACCCGGTGGGCAGCACGCTGACCACGGGCGGTCCGAACCGGCTGAATGAAATGCGAGTGGACAATGGAGTCGGCGTCCGCGCCAAAAATCAATTGGGCGGTACCGCGGAGCTCGCGCAGAACATGCAGCTGCGCAATAACAACTCGGTCTTTCTCTCACCCAAGCAACAGGCCGACGCCAAGCTGCTGCTGCGACTAAACCAGCCGCTGATGCGCGGCGCGGGGCGCACCTACACCACTTCATCGATCCGCATCGCCGAGTTCCAAGCTGGTGTCACTGAGCACGAAGCGATGCGCAAACTGCAGCTCCACGCCGAAGCGATCGCCACGGCGTACTGGAATCTATACGCCGCTCGCGCAATCGAAATGCAGGCTCAGCGCGGCACCGAACGACTAGTCTACCTGCGCGACGAATTGGCCAAGCGTGCCGAGGTCGATGGACTGAAGAGCCAGCTGTTGCGAGCCGAAGCGGCGATCGCCCGTCAGGATTCGGTCCGAGCTCGCGCGCGGGCCGACGTGGCGGCGGCAGAGGCGAGCTTGAGAGCGCTGGTCAATTCGCCGGAGCTTGCCGAAGGCGCGGAGGCACTCGTGCCTGCCTCGCGGCCGATCGACGCGCCATTCGTCGTCGATCGCACATCCGAGCGTCAAGCGGCGCTCGCCTTCCACCCCGACGTCCTCGCTGCTCGCGATCGCATCAAGGCAGCGACCACGCGCTTGAAAGTTGCCGAGAACGAATTGCGTCCCACGCTGAACCTGGTGATGGAAGGTTACCTGCACGGGCTCAACGGCAACTACGCTTTGGGCGATTCGATGACCAACCAGTTCAGCAGCGGCCGGCCGAGCTATTCCGGCGGCGTGAATTACCAGCGCCCGTATCGCAACATCGTCTCCAAAGCGATCCTCCGCGAACGACGCTTAGAGTTGCGACAACTGTTGCTCGATCTGGACAACACGCTTCTGACCGTCACGGCCGAAGTCGAGCAGGCGATCGCCGAACTGGGATACACGTACAGCGATCTGGTCGCTGCCGTCAAATCGACCGTGGCTTTCGACGAGGAAGTCCGTTACCTGACCGGCCGCTGGCAGAATGCGTTCGTCGAAGCGACTCAGCCCAGCCTGTTGCTCGACGAACTGCTCAACGCTCAGAACCAACTGATTCAAGCTGAGAACAGTTGGGCGCGCGCTCAGGCCGAGCACATGATCGCCTTCGTCAAGCTGCATGTGGCAACCGGCATGCTGCTCAACTCGATGCCGATTCCCGTCGAAGAGTAGGTCTCACCGCAGAGGCGCGGAGAGGGCGGAAAAGAACGCAGAGGTTCACTGGTCGCGGCGGAGATCGCGGCCCGAACCAAAGTAATTCTGCTGATACCAAGCGAGCCAGGCGTCTTTGTCGTAACCGAGGTTTTGGCCGGTGATGGTCGTCAGCGCCGCGAGCACGCCGTCGTTCTGACTGAGCTGATTGCTGACCTTGGGGGCTGTGCCGCCAAAGGCAAACTGCCCTCCACCGCCAGCATTGTTGAACCCCGCATTCGTTCGATTGTCGCCGGGTGTGACAGTGCGGTGGATCGTGACAACGTGTTCGATCAGCGGCAGGATGGAAGATTCGTCGCTCATCACCGCCAGCGCTCGCCCGGCAGCATTGATCTGAACCGGCTTGTCCGAGCGGAGCGCCTGAATAAACGCGAGCGTCGCAGCTTGCGGCGCAACGGTTCGCAGCGCCTCGAGCGCCGCGTTGCGAATATCGCGTTCGCTATCGGTGAGAGCCATCCGCACGAGCGTCTGCACCGCCGCTGGATCGGCCAGGCGAGCGAGCACGGCCACATACAGCTTCCGCATGGCCTCAGGCGGCTGCCCGGGCGACATC
>JBQCEI010000768.1:0-10899 GCA_051960375.1 Aureliella sp.
CTCGGCCGTGTTGATCGCGCTGGTGAGAATGGCCGATCAGGGCGCGGCGCTCGTCTCGGCAATCGTGGCGCTCTCGGCCTGGCTGGGATTGCTCTTTGCCATGTTCAGCGTTTTGTTCCTGATCACCTACGCCCTGGGCGTGCTTGAAAACCTTTTAGCCGCGCCGCAAGAAGAGGTCTTGAGCCCGTTTGCAGGCGAACGCTTACCCGAGCAAATTGTCGTTCCCCGTAAGCTGGATGCGCAATGATGCAACTCGCCCGGATCGTTTCACTGCGAAGCTTCCAAGAGCGCTCGCGCTGTCGATCGCTCGGCGCTGTGCCACCAGGGCTGTTGGCCCTCTGCTTGTTGCTGATGCTGGGGTCGATAGCCAGTGCTCAGTACGAGTATGAAGGCGGAACGATTCTGACCAAGGACTTGGGGGACGGCTCGCTCAGGGTGCGCTACTTTAACGAAGAGAGCGCCAGCGGCATCGGCGGCCGTTTGCACGTCGAAGTGAGCTGCCCCAAGGGGCCGAGCAAACAAGATCGCAATCTCGAGATCGTGCTCTATGCGAACTTCCTGCGCGGTGGGCCTAAAGACGGCATCGAGTATCGATTGCCCGTCCGCTTGCCCGAAGGAGCCGGCCGCACGGAAGTGACGTTGCCTTATAACTCGCCCGGACAGAGCAGCCAGCCAGGTAGTCAAAGCTGGGTGATGCTTTGGGATGTTGGAGTCTTTGAAGAGGGCCGCGACGTTGCGGCGATTCGGACCTACTCGGGCAGCCGATCGCGAGCGGCGCCCATCACGGTGCAGGTCACCGCCCGCAACACCTATCATTTCCTGACCTCCAACAGCGCGCCCTGGAGCATGTTAAGACTGGTGAGCGATGCCCCAGTGCCCACGTCGCGGCAGCCCGAGTTGCATCGACTCCTCACGGCGACCGAATCCGATCCCAATATCGCCACGACGTACTCGTTCACCGGCAAGACGGAGTTCGGCATATCGAGCGATTTGCATAACGTCAGCAACATCCGCTCGCTCTCGACCGCGCCGGAAGACTGGATGTATTACTTGCAGTTCAACTATGTCGCTCTGGACCAAGCCTTGCTCGAGAACATGCGCAAGCAGCGGCCCAGCGTGGCCCAAGCCCTCAAGCAATACGTCGCCGCCGGTGGCTCAGTGCTGCTGATCGGCTATGCGCGGCCAAAAGGACGAAAACAGCTTCATTTCCGAGAATCGGTCGACCAGTGGCTCGGTGATTCGAGCGCGTCAGCTGATACGTCCGACTCGAAAGACGAGGCTTCGAAGGCCGGCGCAAAGGCCGAGTGGACAAACGTCGTTGCACCGGTTGAAGCTTGGTGGCAGCGCAGTCTCAATAACTCCGCTGCCACGTCGCTACCGGTCGATCCCTACGCATCGCCGCCTACGCCAATGCCTGCGCCCGGCAGCGTCGGCACACCGACTGCGCTGCGTCCGCCCGACGATCCCCAGTCGACTGCTGCGGCAGGCGACCAAGCCATCACGCAAGTCGATGCATCCAGCGCAGCGCCGCCGTCGAAAAAGACTCGCGAAGGCGGTGCGCTCTCGCTGGGCGGCTGCGCTCGCGACTTGCTGACGGGGCTGGAAACTTACTCGATGGCCCAGTACGGCACGCCGGTGATCATCGTCGACAAGTGGATCGAAGTGGTCACCGGTTACGGCGGACCGCAGGTGATGTCGCAGGGTGGGTACTACGCGCCGGGAGCGCCGTCGGAAGTGATCGAGGTTGAAGAGTTCATCGCGCCGCTACGGAAGAGTCTTGAGCGCAGCGTGGCCGAGCTGCAAAGCCACGATACCCTGGGCTGTCAGTGGCGAACTTATGGACTGGGCGCCGTGGGCACGGTGGAACCTAACCTCAATGCGGTGCCGCTTGAATCACTGAGCGAACTGGCCAAGAAGTTGAGTGATTCGGCGTCGATGCGGATCAACTCGACGCAGGATAACGGTTGGGCTCTGCGCAACATCATCAACTCGGTGGGCCGGCCGCCGGTGTGGACCTTCTGTGGATTCGTGCTGCTGTTCGGCTTGTTGCTCGGGCCGGGACTGCTCGTCTTTACCGGCTGGATGGGGCGCCGCAGTTTGTTGATTTTTCTGGTGCCGTTCGCCTCGATCGTCGCGACCAGCTTGATCGTGGCTTTCGAGGTTCTGCATGAAGGCTTTGATACCAACATTCGCATCACTTCTCTGCAAACGATCGACGAGCCTACCGGAGAAGGCTTTGCCTGGTCGCGACAGACTTACTTTTCCGGTTGGCCGCCGCGCGAGGGCTTGGTTTTTCCGCGCGGTGTCTACTTTCGACCCGTCAGCGCAAATCCCGATCAAAGCGCCTACGAAGATCCGCGACGCGCGGTCGGCAGCTATATCGAATTCGCCGACGGTGAAGTGCGCTGGACCGGCTGGCTGCGAGCCCGCGAGCAACAGCAGTTGCTCATCGGTCATCCGGCCAAGCCCATGGTGCCTGTGCGGGCTGGGCGAGTCGACGCGCGACACGCCAAGCTGACGAACCTCACCGCCGAGCGATTGCCGTTTGCCGTCGTCCGCGATGAAGCCGACGGATCCTATCTGGCCACCGCTCTCGATCCCGGTGCCGAAGTTACTTGCGAAGCCCGCACGGCGTATGACGTGGGCCTGGAACTGGCACGCATTCGCGCGAACCACATCCCCGTGCCTCCGCCGGAGATGCAAGCTGGCAGCGCCTGGCGCTGGAACTCGCGCTTCATGCCCTACGGAATCCAATCGATGACGACCGACATGCTCGATTCGGCCTGGCAGAGCTACTTGTCGGAAAACCTCGAACTACCCCCCGGCGGCTTTGTGGCGCTCGAGGAAAGTTCCGATGCCGTTTACGTGCCGCTGAAGGGCAACTTCACCGAGTGCAAGCACCTGATCGTCGGGAGATTGGTATGGTAAGTGCGCAGTCTTCCGAGCCGGTCGTACAGCTTCGCCGCTTGTTCCGATCGTTCGGTAAAACGCAGGCGGTCAACGATGTCTCGTTTGAAGTCGAGCGCGGCCAGGTGTTCGGCTACATCGGACCCAACGGGGCGGGCAAGACGACCAGCATGCGCATCTTGGCGACGCTCGACCTGCCCGATTACGGCGATGCGCTGATCGATGGCTTTTCGGTGATCAACGATCCGGATCTGGTGCGCAAGCGCTTGGGCTTCATGCCCGACAGCTTCGGTGCTTATCACAGTATGAACTGCGCCGAATACCTCGACTTCTTCGCGCGCTCGTACGGCCTGATCGGTCGCGAGCGCATTAAGGCCCTGCGGCATACGCTGGCCTTCACGGGGCTGGACAAGATTGCCGAGAAGCCGATTCGCGGTTTATCCAAAGGGATGCGCCAGCGCTTGTGCCTGGGACGCGCGATGATCCACGATCCGCTCGTGCTGATCCTCGATGAACCGGCCAACGGACTGGACCCGCGAGCCCGCATCGAACTGCGAGTGATGATTCGCCAACTGGCCGCCGAGGGAAAGAGCTTGCTCGTCTCGTCGCACATTCTGACCGAGCTGGGTGAAATGTGCGATACGGTCGGGATCATCGAGCGCGGCAAATTGTTGGCCACTGGCAGCGTCAGCGAGATCCAGGCCAAATTGCGGCCGCACGTCGACATCATGATCGAAGTGCTCGAGGGAGGTGAGCGCCTAGCCGGTTGGCTGGAAGAGAAGCCGAATGTCTCGCAGATCCAAAGGACCGATCGCAATGTCCGCTTTCAGTTCATGGGCGATGCCGCCGAGCAGGCCGCGCTGCTGCGCAGCCTGGTAAACCAAAACTTCGACGTGTTGCAGTTTCTTACCGAGACGCGTTCGCTGGAGGATGTTTTCTTGCAGGTAACCACAGGAGCCGTGCAGTGACGCGCATCAGTCTGGGCGGAGAAAGAATCGCCGACATCGAAGACGCCGGCAGCGTGCATCGCATCTGCCAAGAGCCGCAGCGGACTTGGGAAAAGTGGTGGCAAGCCGGCAGCGAGCGACTCAACCCGATCTTCGTCAAAGAAGTACGGCAATCGCTCAAGAGCCGACAGTTCGAAATCAGTTTCGGCTTGACGATGTTGGCTGCGATCGGCTGGACATTCATCTTCATCGCTTCGTCGGTGCCCGGCCTGTATTTCATCCCCGGCGGCATTCCTCTGCTGATCGGCTACGCGGTGATTTTGCTCGTGCCGCTGCTGATCGTGATTCCGTTCTCGGCCTTCCGCTCGCTGACTACCGAGATCGAGGAAAGCACGTACGAGCTGCTGAGCATCTCGAGTCTCTCGGCCAAACAGATCGTTACCGGCAAGATGGCCACGGCCGCTTTGCAGATTCTGCTTTACGTTTCGGCGCTTGCGCCGTGCATCATGCTGACATACATGCTCCGCGGCGTGTCGCTGATGTCGATCGCACTGTTGCTCGGGATCGCCGTCGCTTATTCCGTGATGCTGGTCTCATGCGGGCTGCTGGTGGCGACCGTCTCGCGAACGCGCTCCGGGCAAAGCGGCATGTCGGTGCTGCTGCTGATCGTGTTGGTGATCTCGTTCTTTTCGGCCATGGCGTCGATCGTCGAGGGAGACATCATCACTTCCGTGGTCAGCAGCAGTCCGCCGCGCGAGTTCCTGATTGTCATTTTTGCGGCGGTCACCATCTTGGCAGCGGTCTTTTCGCTCCTGATGCAGGCAGCGGCAGCGGCCATCGACTTTCCGAGCGAGAACAAATCGACCCCCATTCGCAAGCGGCTGCTGGCGGTGATCGCGGTCTTGCTCTTTTGGCTCGTGCTAGGACTGATGGTGGAGGAAGTCTCGCACCCGCGCGGTTTGAGCGAAGTTCTGCAGTTCTTCCTCGGTGGTTTCTTCGTGGTGTGGATGGCCATCGGCGGATTGGTTTGTGGCGAGCGCGGGATCATCTCGCCCCGAGCGCGGCGGACGTTGCCGCGGACGTTTGCCGGACGCGTGATGTTAACCTGGTTAAGCCCGGGGGCTGGGTTGGGTTACGTGTTTCTGGTAACGGTGTTTGCGTCAGTGGCCCTGTTGTTCATTGGGCTGGAAATGTTTGCCGCACGCGGCACTTCCAACGTTCAGCCGCTGGAGCAACTGTTCCTCTTTGCCTGCGTGCTGACGTGTTACTATGCGTTTTACGTAGGACTTTGCCGGCTGATCATGCTCGCCCTGGGCCGCCGGATCGCCGCTCCGATGTTAGTTTCGTTTGCGCTCCTGGCCGTGTTGCTGCTGGCATTGCAGCTGGTTCCGTACTTTCTGGCCGTCTACTGGAACGACTTTAGCACCGTCAGTTACGCTTGGCACCAGACGTTCAACATCGTCATGACCGTGGATGCCGTGATGGGTGGAAGCTGGCCCACGTTCCTGGGGAATCTGATAGCGCTCGCCCTAGCGGCAATTGCGGTTTTCGGTTTGAATCTAATGCTGTCAACCAAAGACGTGATGATCCTTCGCCTGACTGCCCCGGCGCGGGTCCAGCGCGAAAAGAATCCGGAGCCGCCGGTGAGTGTGAACGTGGTCGCCGATCCGTTTCAATGAAAACCCGTTTTCATATCGACCCGCTTCCATAAGATGAGTTCGAGTTTTGGAGAGCCCACCTGCTCATGACTTTACCTCGATCAGCCGAAGATCGCCCCGATCCCGCGGACCAGCATGCGGTGCATGCGCGCGTTCCGGACCACGTGTCGCGCGGAGTCTTCAGCACGGGAGTCATCGTCATGACGGCACCGACCGAGTTCGTCATCGACTTCATTCAGAATCTCGGCCGGCCGCACCAAGTGGTCGCGCGGGTCGTCATGCCGCACCCGGTGCTGCCTCAGTTTGTCGATGCGCTGCTGAAGAACATCGAACTGTACCGGGCTCGCTACGGTAACTTGCCCCAGCCCAATCTCAACAGCGTTCTGGTTACGCACGCCTCAGGACCTGTCGCTGCTCAGAGCGGATCGGCGGCCCACGCGCCGGCGAACGCACCGCAGCCGTCCGCTTCCCACCCACTGGCTGGCATCGAGCCAAATTCGGGTGAGCCCGGTGCAACCGAGCAAGCCGACAAGCAGCTGCATTCGGAAAATGCATCCGCGCCGCGCGAACAACAGTCAAGCGGCGCTGCGTCCGGTGCGTCGTTTGTCGGCGCAGGTCTGGGCGGCGTAGTCGAGCCGGCTGGAACCGAATCCCCGATCGGCTCGGGACATGTTGCTGGCGGCCCAGGACATGGCGCCTCAGAACCTGGCGCCAGCGGAACGCATGCTGCAGGATCTGCTCATGCGGGGTCGCCGCCGCCGGTTCATCAGCGGCGAGCTACCGCTCAAGAGATATACGACGATTTGAAGTTGCGCGACGACATCCACAGTGGTTGCTATGCCAACGCGGTGATGATCGGCCATGGCCCACACGAGTTCAGTTTTGATTTTATTACCAATTTTTATCCGCAATCGGCCGTCAGCGCCCGCGTGTTCCTGGCGGCCGGCCAGGTGGCTCGGCTAGCTGAGTCGCTGCGCGGAGCCTGGGATCAGATGCGTCACCGTTTTCAGCCTCCACCGGATGCGTAGGAAGACCGCTAAATGAAGTGCCGAAGGTCGATCTGTGATCAGCCGGCGGGCGTTCGCCCCCGGTCTTCGGCTGGGAAACCGGACGCTAACGCGTTCCGGCTAATTCATTCGGCAGGCCGGTGGAGCGTTGATGCATAAACATTGATGCCTAGTACTTTGTCAGCCGTCGGCTGGGTCCGGCAGTTGCCACGATCGAGATGTGTTCCATGCCCGCTGTTGCTATTCAGATTCAACGATTGAAGAGCTGATCGCATGACCGTTATAGAAACTCGGGAGTTGGTCAAGACGTACGGAACGGGCGAAGCCCAAGTGTTCGCCCTGCGCGGTGTCAGCATCAAGATCGAGCGCGGCGAACTGGTCGCCATCATGGGACCTTCCGGCTCGGGCAAGAGCACGCTGCTGACGTTGCTGGGCGGGGTGGAGACTCCGACCAGCGGTCAGGTTCTGCTCGAAGGGGTCGACATCGCCGGCCTCAACGACGATGAGCGGACCAAGCTGCGGCGGCGGCGACTGGGTTTCATCTTCCAGTCGTTCAATCTCTTGCCGAATCTCTCGGCGCTCGAGAACGTCACTTTGCCGCTGGAACTGGATGGCATGCCGACGCGCGAGGCTATCTCGCGGGCCCGCGAGGTGCTCAGCCAGGTGGAAATGGATCACCGCCGCGATCACCGTCCCTCGCAGCTCTCCGGCGGCGAACAACAGCGTGTGGCTATCGCCCGCGCGCTGGCGATCCGGCCGGCGCTGCTGCTGGCCGACGAACCGACCGGCAATCTCGACACGCGGCAAGCGGCTCGCACGATCGAGTTTCTCGAGAGCCTGGTTGGCACGCATGGGCAGACGATCGTGCTGGTGACGCACGACCGCGCAGTGGCCGAAGTGGCCAAGCGTTTGATCTGCATTCGCGATGGCCGCGTCGAAAGCGACGGACCCATCGAAAATGGAATACCCGAGTTGCACCTGGTGCGCAGCCACGGAACCTAAGCCATGCCGATGCGAAAAATCAGCGTGCGCGAAGTGCTCTCGCGCCCCACCCGCGCCCTGCTAACCTTCATCGGCATTGTGATCGGTGTGGCAGCGGTCGTCAGCGTGTTCTTGACCACTTCCAATACCCGCGTCGCGCAGCGCGAAATGCTGCGAGCCGTCTCGGGGCGAGCCGACCTGGAGATCCAAGCCAACGGCGCGCAGGGCTTCCCATACGCGACGCTCGAAAAAATTCGCCAGGTCGAAGGTATCAAAGTCGCCGCCCCGGCGATCAACCGCTTTGGCGTTCTCTTCGCCGGCGATCGCAAAGCCAAGGCGCGCATCTTGGGGATCGATCCGCGCGTCGACCAGCAGGTGCGCGACTATAAGGTGGTGGCCGGCCGCGGCATCGAGTCGGTAGGCGAAGTGCTGGTCGACGCCAGCTTCGCGCGCTCGATGCAGATCAGCGTCGATCAAGACATTCGCATCCTCGGCAAAGGTGGCATCCGCACCGCGCACGTCGTCGGACTGGTCGACCCCAGCGGCGGCTCGGGCGTGGCCGTCGGCTCGTCGCTCTACGCGCTCGTTCCCGATGCGGCCAAGTGGTTCCGCACCGGTGGCAACATCGACCAAGTGCAGGTGGTCCTCGACAAGCAGCAGGACGCCCAGAAAGTGATCGAGGAACTCAAACCGATCGTCGGCCCGGGCGTCTCGGTACAGCCGCCCGCGACCCGCAGCCAGATGGCAGAAGAGCTGATGTTCTCGACTGAGAACGGCCTGCACATGGCGATCGCTTTTGCTCTGCTGATTTCGCTGTTCATCATCTACAACACCTTTCAGATGTCGGTTGGCGAGCGTCGCAAACAACTGGGCATCCTGCGTGCGATCGGTTCGACACGCGGTCAGGTGCGGTGGATGATTCTGCGCGAAGCGCTGGTGATGAGCCTGTTTGCTTCGGCGGTGGGCTGCCTGTTGGGCATCTACGGTGCCAGTTGGGTTTCGCGAGCGTCGCAGCAAGTCTTGCAAGTCACGCTGCCGCACATCGAAGTCACCGCTTGGCCGCTGGTCGTGGCGGTGCTATTCGGCGTCAGCATCTCGCTCTTGGGTGCTTACTTGCCGGCCAACCGCGCCGCCAGCGTACAGCCGCTGGAAGCGATTCGCCAAACCGATACCGGACACGAGGTCATGCTGGTTCGCATCGCCACGCCGCTGGGAGTCATCGGGCTGATCATCGGCATCATAACACTGATGCTTTCCTCGCGCGGCAAGCTGCCGCTGGGGGGCGACGTCGTGGGCATCGTCACCTTGCTGCTGGGCATGGTGCTGCTCATACCGGTAAGCTTGCCCGTCGTTTCGCAAGCCCTGGTGACGGTGCTGCGTCCATGGCTTGGCCCCTCGGCCATGCTGGCCCAGCGACAACTGACGCGGCACTTGGGACGCAGCACGCTCACGGTTGGCGTCTTGTTTGTGGCCGTCGGCACGAGCATCGGCATGGCGGGCAACGTTCTCGACAACGTCCAGAACATTCAGACGTGGTATCGCCAGACGATGATCGGCGACTTCTTCATTCGAGCCTCGCAACCGGACCTCGCCACCGGCGCCGGTCCCGACTTGCCCGCCGAAGCCGAAGAGGCGGTGAGAGCCATCCCGGGCATCGATTCGGTCTCCGGGCTGAGCATGGAACAAGCCCGCAGCGGCGATGATTCGGTGCTGGTCGTAGCTCGAAACTTCCGCGAAGCGGTCCTGGGCATGTTCGACGTGGGCAGCGGCGAGCGCGACAAAGTGGCCAAAGCTTTGACGCAAGGCCAAGTGGTCATCGGCAGTGTGCTGGCCCAGCGCAAGGGGCTCAAGCCAGGAGGAACGCTGCAGTTGGAGACGACTTCGGGGCCGACCAACTTCGAAGTGGCCGCCATCGTCAACGATTACTTGGGCGGTGGTTTGACCGTCTACATGGACGCGCCTGTGGCGCGACTCGCCTTCGGCATCGAAGGCCTCGATGTGCTGATCATCCAAGCCGACGACAAGCGCTTGGCCGAAGTGGAAAAGTCGCTGCGCACCTACTGCGATGAGCACGGGCTGGTGCTGCAGTCTTACGCCGATTTGACCGGCGTCATCAACGGGATGGTCAACGGAGTGATCGCCAGCCTGTGGGCCCTGTTGGCCGTCGGTTGCGTCATTGCCGCGATCGGCCTGGTCAATACGCTGACGATGAACATACTCGAGCAGACGCGCGAGATCGGCATGCTGCGGGTAGTCGCCATGACGCGAACCCAAACGCGGCGCATGATTCTCGCTCAGGCGCTCATGATGGGAGCCCTGGGCATTATTCCAGGAGCGGCGGTCGGCGTGTTTGTCTCGTACGCGATCAGCCTCTCGGCCGAGGCCATTCTGGGACACAAGATCGTCTTCACGTTCCATCCGTTTTTGGTATTCGGCGCGATCCTCTTGGGCTTGTCGATCGTGCTGATCGCTTCGCTCCTCCCCGCCGAACGAGCCGCCCGGCTGAAACTCAGTAATGCGCTGCAGTACGAATGAGTCGATAGATTGATGACGGTCCTGCAGGACGAATTCTCCGCGCTCTCCGCGTCTCCGCGGTTAAAAAAAGCGAAGCTAGCTACAACATGACGAACACCGTTTGGAAACAAAAGCGATTTGCGCTTCAGGCCAAGCCGCGCGGCTTTCACTTGGTCACGCGCGAAGTGGTCGATCAACTGCCCGAGCTCGCCCAAATGAAAGTCGGCTTATTGCATCTGTTCATCCTGCATACGTCGGCCAGTCTGACGATCAACGAGAACGCCGATCCCGACGTGCGCGTCGACATGGAAACGATCTTCAATCGCATCGTTCCCGAAGACCAGCCGCTGGTGCATACGATCGAGGGGCCCGACGATATGCCCGCGCACGCCAAAGCCTCGATGCTCGGATCGGGACTGCTCATTCCCGTCGGCGGCGGCCAGTTGGTGCTCGGCACCTGGCAAGGCATCTATCTGTGCGAACATCGCAACCAGGGCGGTTCACGGCAAGTCGTCGCCACGCTGCAAGGTACGACCTAAGCGATGGCTTGTCTCGCGCGTCCCTCGTTCCCAGGCTCTGCCTGGGAACGCACTGTCTTGGAGGCTCCGCCTCCTAGGAACCTGCCACGGCTTTTCTTATATACCCCACGCCCCGCGTCGGGGAGAGGGGGCCGGGGGGGGAGGGGCCGGAGCGGCGATAGGTTCAGCCATGTCAGACCAACGGTGGTTTGTCGAGCTCTGTGGCAGGTTCGTCCCTCGCTTACGCGTCGGGTTACAAGAAGAGCGCAGGCGAGTCGCTTACCCGGCCGGTTGCGAAGCGAGGGCCCAGAGTGAAAAATATTGCGCCCGGTTATCGCTTCGGCGACGATCCGTACTTCGTTTCCGG
>JBQCEI010000769.1:0-6918 GCA_051960375.1 Aureliella sp.
TACAACACGCCTGCCGTCTGCGCTATGCCAAGCGGAGGACTGTTCGTGGCGCACTCGAGCGACCATCGGCAAGATCGCATTTCGGAATCCGATGAGGTCGCCAATCTCGTCGGTGGGGCAGAGGATCCCTTCGACAACGATGTCTTCGCGACGTGGCTTGACGCTCCCGAGGGCCAAGTATCGAGCTACGATCTCAAAGCCGCTAAGTGGCCGCCCAGCGGCAGCACGGAGCCGGCGCCGACGACCGTATCGGAACGCAGCGACGTCGAACGTTGCCGCAACCAGGCCATCGAAATCAATGGACACAAGCTCCGCTTGATTCGCGGCGAGTACCATCGCCATACCGAAATCAGCGGCGACGGCGGCAACGATGGGCCGCTGGAGGACATGTGGCGCTACGCGATCGATGTTTCGCAAATGGATTGGCTCGGCTGCGGCGACCACGACAATGGCGCAGGCCGCGAATATACCTGGTGGCTCACGCAAAAAACCACCGACGCGTTTCGAATCGCCGGCAAGTTTGAACCGCCATTCACTTACGAACGCAGCGTGCGCTATCCCGAGGGACACCGCAACGTGATGTTCGCCGAGCGCGGCATCCGCACTTTGCCGCGCCTGCCGATCACCAATCGCGAGCACGAAGGCCCGGCTCCCGACACGCAGATGCTTTACAAGTACCTGCACTTCTTCAATGGTGTGTGCGCGTCGCACACCAGTGCCACCAGCATGGGAACCGATTGGCGCGATAACGATCCGAAGGTCGAACCCTTTGTCGAGATCTACCAAGGCGATCGACAGAACTACGAACGTCCCGGCGCGCCGCGCTCGCCGACCGCGGACAACGCTATCGGCGGCTGGGAACCAAAGGGCTTTGTGAACCTGGCGCTGCTCAAGGGCTACCGCTTGGCGTTCCAGTGCAGCAGCGATCACTTGTCGACCCACATCAGCTACGCTCATGCGTATGCCGAGGACCTCTCGCGCGAAGCGCTGCTGGAAGCGATTCGCAAGCGGCATATCTATGGCAGCACAGACAACATCGTGGCTGAGTTCACTTCGTCGGCGGGCGAGCGCCAGTACATGCTCGGCGACGAGTTCACCACTTCGCAGGCTCCGAATTTCCGCATCAAACTCGTCGGCACGGCGGATTGGGAAAAGATCACGCTCGTGAAGGACGACGTCGAAATTCCGCTCGAGCATGAAGCGGGTCGCGTCGCCGAACTCAAGTGGACCGACCCCGACCCAACGCCTGGCAAGACGAGCTACTACTACGTTCGCGGCGAACAAGCCGACAAGGAGCTTGTCTGGGTCTCGCCGATGTGGGTGAAGTATGAGCCGACGGCCGGTGCGAAATAGGCGATCGCCCGATGCGCAAAGTCGTTGAGTCGTTCGTCCTTAAAGGCCAGCCGGTGGCAGTGCACTGGCTGGCCTGGTTGCTGTTGGCCGCGTGCTTGGCTAACCAGGCCGCTGCCCACTTGCCCGATACTAGTTATGCGCGCTTCAGCGTGGCCGAGGATCGATTCACTGCCAAGCTGACCTACGATGTAACTTCGCTCCTACGGATGCATCCCTCGCTCGATGCGAACAACAACCATGAGCTCTCGCCGGAAGAGCTCGAAGCCGCGGTGCCGGCGATCGCCAAGTTTTTAACCGAGTCGCTCGCTTTCGAACTCAACGGCAAGCCATCGGAGCTCGGCAAGCTAGCGCCGGTGCAGTGGCCGGCCGATGCCGGCAAGACGATTCCCGAGAGCGATTACCATGCGGCGACGTCGCTCGTATCGTTTGTCTTCAGCCAACGCTTATCGGTCAAGCCGACTGACATTTGGGTAAGCTTTGGGTTCTTTGAAGTTCTCGGCTTGCGGCACACGGTCTTGGGTGCGATCGAGAAGGAGGGGGCCGAGCAAGAAGTTCTGTTTACCGCCTTCGAGCCGGACTATTTTTTTGACACCGGCTACGGCGCGTCGGAAAACAACGCTGAGCAATCTGCAACGGCCCCGACGAAAGTGGCTGCGGAGGAAGCACCCGCGACTGAAGTGCCCGCGGCAGAAGTGGCTGCGACGGAAGAGCCACGCGCCGCGCCGGCCCCGCCGCGGCGAGTCAATCGAACGATGTGGTCGCGGCTGCGGCAGTTCTTTGTCTTTGGCGTCGAACATATCCTCATCGGTTATGACCATATTCTCTTTTTGCTGTCGCTGATCATCGTCAGTCGCTTCGGTGAACTGGTGAAGATCGTCACTTCGTTCACTGTCGCTCATTCCCTGACGCTGGCCCTAGCCACGCTCCGCTGGGTCGACTTGCAGCCGACGTTGGTCGAGACGATGATCGCCGGCACCATCATCGTTACGGCTCTAGAAAACTTTTGGATCAAGGACACCTCGCATCGCTGGAAGATTGCCTTCGCTTTCGGTTTGATCCATGGCTTCGGGTTCGCAGGCGTGCTCCGCGATCTCGATCTGCCGACGCAAGGCTTCGTGCGATCCTTGCTCGCCTTCAACCTCGGGGTAGAGATCGGCCAACTGGCGATCGTGGCGGCTCTGGCTTGGCCGATCAGCCTGCTGAGGAAATACAAGCACGCCAAGGTCATCCAGCGCATCATCTCGGCGCTGATCGCCCTCTGCGGATTGGGCTGGTTTCTCGACCGCGCGTTCGCTCTGGGCTTGATGCCGTTTTAGGTGTGGGCGCAACTCGTGAGGCTTGCGCCCCGATGAGTTGGACGCGTGTTGTTTGCATTGCAGCATTTTTGGCCGTTAGGGCCAACGGCCCACGATTCCTCAGCCCAGCCCCAGCGGGCTGGGATGCCGCAGGCGCAAAGCGCGCGCTGCGGCCTGAAGGGCCGCGATATACTGTGCGTTATCACGGCCCTAATGAGTTTTGACCGTTGGTCCGTGGTAATTGGTTTAAGTCCCGAGAGGGACGGCAGCCCCATGCCGGCGGCGCGAGCCGCCGGATGGGATCAGCGCAGTGAGAGCAAGTCCCGAAGGGACGACAGTGGAAGCGCGAAGACGAGTCCTCGAGATTGGCTGTCGTCCCTTCAGGACTTGATGATCGATGAGGCACTACCGGCGGCTCGCGCCGCCGGCATGGGGCTGCCGTCCCTGTCGGGACTTAAATCCGGTTGCCATACTCCAGTGTCAAAACTTATCAGGCCGTACTGGGGCGCAGCGACCTCAGCCCGCTGGGCTGGGCAAAGGGATTACGGACCTTTGGTCCTCAAGACGATCTCCTCGCAGAGCGATAATTCTTTAGCTCGCATTGCACCCTTCTCATAGCAGCGCGGCGATGTTTCGCCATTTCGTCTTTTAGCTATTTCGCTCAACGTTCGCTTCGATACAATCGCGGGTCCTGCGTTCGCAGCACATCGCAAACGGCATTCAGCTTCGGTTAGGGAAAACCGCTTCGTCACGGAGGACGCAGCTGATGCCAGCGATGAACGGGTGCCGAGCGACCGATGGATTGCGGCGCTCTCCGGCTTACGTCTTGGCAGCATCTTCGATGTACAGCAAGTTATCGCGCGGAATGTAGACGCGCCGGCCGTCGGGCCTCTGCAAGACGATCCATCGGTTGTGCGAATACTCTTCCCACTGAGGCGACGGCGCGTCATCGCTCATCGGAGTCGTGAACCCGATCAGCAAGCAGCCCGCGAAGGCGACCGGGTTGTCTTTGTCGTAGCCGAATCGAAAGTAGAAGTCGTGCGGCTTGCTGAAGTCGATCGTTTCCACCTTCGCCGGCGCTCTCGTCCCACCGACTTTCGGCGGCCGCACCGGTTCCGGCTGAGGCTTCTCCCAGGGCCAGCGCCATTGAATCTTGGGCATCGTCTCGATCTGCTCCTATTCGGGTAATCAGTTCAGGTAGCGTTCAGTAAAACCGCGAGCAACTCACCACTCGAGACCGACACCGTTATCCGAGAGCCCCATCAGTTCACGCCAACGGCATTCAATGAGGGCAGTGTAGTGGTGTCCGCGAACGCCGTAGTTGCCCAGCGCGAATCCATCGTTCACCTCGACCAGAACGGTGCCTCCATCGCTTGTGACCGCCCAGTCCATCGCGTATCCGATTGGAGCCGTCGCAAAGGCATCGACGGCGGCCGCTATGATCGTCGGCTCGGGGAAGGCTAGGGGATCTCCTTGGTAGTGCGCCACGTTGAGCACTCCCCCTCGCAAAATGGTTGCTCGCCATTCGCTTACCATTTCAAGTACTTCTTGCACGATCACCGGCTCATCATCCGGCACGCCCGAAAGCGATACAAGATCGCGATAAGCCCGCACGACGCGGCCGGCGAACAGCTTGTGGCGATCGCGCGGCTTCACATGCACCGGCAGGCGACCAGCATCCGACCTTTCCCAGCTTCGCACCTCCGCCATGGTCGCTTCGAAGACGCGGCGCTCGAGGAAACTCTCGAGCTCGCTCGGGAAATCGAGGTTCGAAGGCTCGGGCCGGCCAGCGCGCACGAGCGCTTGGCGGACCACCGCGACGGAGCCATACACAATCGTATGCTCGGCGTCGCCAAGCAGATCAGCGTCGAGCTGGCCAGAGTTCAACTGCTCCCGCTCAAATCCAACGACGTCGTAACCGCGCTGCCAGAACCAATAGTTGGCCTGCGCCGCTTGCAAAAAACGTGGATCTCCTTGCTTGGCATTGAGGCTATAAACTTTCATACGCCTTAATTCTCTTCCACGTTCTTTCTGGTGCCCGGTCCACTGATTCTACCTGATCAGCCCAGGCAACGCTGGACATCAACGAGCGGTGCCTACGTGTTATCATGTCGATGGAGTTTGTGTCGTTTGAGTTCGAGCGACTTGTAAGCAGCGCATAACGATATTTTGTCTTTGACGTACTGAAGAATAGCTTTGCGGTTCTGTAAGCGAGGTACGAACCCGTCGTAAAGGCTGACAAACCATCCATCTGAAGACCCCTCACCCCCGGCCCCTCTCCCCGAAGCGGGGCGAGGGGAGAGAAGATTGATATAGACCCGGCGCCGGCAACATTCCTTCGCGCCCCCTCGCCCCGCTTCGGGGAGAGGGCCGTGAGGGGCTGGATTCGAGACATGCTTGGAAACGGTGATCCGTTCTAGCAGCTTGTTGGTTTCCCCAAGTGATCATGGAGCCACGCCATGTCAAACATCCCGATACCCTGCCTCGCATTCCTCTTAACGATGTCGCTGGCACTGCCTGCGTTGAGCGCCGATGACTGGAGCCCGGAATCCGGTGGCGCCTCGTGGGAAAGGATTTCGCGATTGCAAAGCGTCGCTAGCACTTCGGCCACGGATACGCAATTCGTGATCGATTGTTGTCACAGCGAAGAGGTGGTCGAGCGCTTGGCTGCGATTTCCTGGATTGCTCGCACGCAGAGTACCGGGCACATCGCCGAGCTTCAGCGGCTGTTGTCGGACTCGGTTCGGGAAGTGCGAAAACTCGCCTTCGAGGCGTTTCTGGCCATGCCGCACCCCGACGCCGCTACGAGTGTGCTGAAGGCGATCGACACCATGCCGGACTTGACCGCCAGCTCGCTGGAAGACCTCAGTTATAGGCGGCCCGGGCTCGTTCCCCGACAGGACTCTCAGCGGCTGGAAATGCTCTCGGCGCTCTTGCCTGATGAGCGGCGTGATTGGACCGCTCATCTTCTCGATCAGAAGGAATGGATCAGTCAATATGCACAGGAGCGCAAAGAGGTCGCTCGCTATCAAGTGTGGCTGAACTCGTCCGTCATGCAGCTGGGCGGTTCTCTAACGCTCGCCCTCAAGCCGGCCGGCAGCGGAGCGAACGACGCCGAGCCACCGGAGCGAATGATCGCCAATCGCATTCCGGATTTGAACCGAGCCAGGAATCGGCTAAACGATATTCTCTACGATAGCGCAGAACTAAAGAGAACCCAAGTTGGCGGCCGGCAGTGGCAATACGAGCTGATTCCCCGATACAGGCCCGTAGCCGTGGGGATCTACGCTTTCAGTGCGGCTTTGACCGAACAGTCTTCGCATGGCGTCGAGGGCTTTCCCTTCTTCATCCGGGTCAATCGCTCGTTGCAAGACGAGCGGGAGATTCCACAACTGCTGAAGAGACTACCTGATCACGAAGCTGCCCTGCGTTTGGGTTTGCTTCGAGTTCGCGACGCGGCACCTCAGCTGATCGAGCAGTTTCGCTCCATGCCGCCCGGGTGTGAGCAGTCGCAAATCGCTGCTTCGCTGGCGATGATCGGCGATGGTCGAGCGGCCGAGGCGTTCCTCGATCAGCCGTCGCTTCGCTGTCAAGATTCAGGCTACGATGTCGGGCCGCTGCTGAGCGTGCTGGACGCGGCCGCAGAGCCTTTCTATGCCAAGCGCATCGAATCGGCCGACGACCTCTTGCGCGGCTGGGCCGACATGGACAATTCCGAACGACGGCATCGCCTGCTGCCGATCGAGTTGTCATTGGCGTATTGCCAGCGCCCGCTGGCCGGCGACCAAGCCCTGCGCATCGAGAAGCTGCTGGAGCATATTGTGGAATCGGTTGCGGCAAAGCCCGGGTCCAGCGACGATTCAGAGTTCTTCGCAGCAGACCTCCTGATCACATACTCTGTGGGTGACCGGAATACCATTCTCCGTTGGCTTGCCAGGTTTCAGAAAGCACCGAGCCTGTATCTAACAACTCTTCGCGAGCTCTTTGCCTGGGCAACCAATCGCACCTACGGCATTCGCATTTCCGATGAAACACTACAAGCCGTACAGGATCAAGTCCGCGCTTGGCTCGAACAACCAGCACGGACGCCCGAACTCCGCATTCGTTTTGCAGACGGCCTCAAATTCAGGGGCAGAGTTCAATCGCCTTTCTATGTCGCCGGCAAGCCGTTGGGCCCGGTGAAGCAACGCTTCGGACGCAAGTATTACTTTGACGGTCGGCAGCAGTTCTGGAGCGAGGCCGACGGCAAGCAAGAGCGATGGGGAGCGTT
>JBQCEI010000770.1:0-3470 GCA_051960375.1 Aureliella sp.
ATGTACGTGAACGATTGACCGCTCTGCAAGTTCGTGCCGACCATGTTGAAGAAATTGCTGACCGAGCGGCTCAACTGGGTCTCACCCGAGAACCAAGTCGCCATCACCGAGAACAGCAAACCGGGCAACATGATCAAGCTGCTGGCGAAAATGATCGGCATCACGCCCGCCTGGTTGATTCGCAGCGGCAAGTACTGCTTGGTACCGCCGTAGACGCGGCGGCCGCGCACGTGCTTGGCGCTCTGGGTCGGAATGCGTCGTTGGCCCAGTGTGATGAACACCACGCCATAGACGACGGCCACGAATAGGGCGGCCATCACGATCAGCGTGTCGGGACCGATCTGCCCCGAGGAACCGCTGAGCTGGTAAGTCATGTCTTCCTTCAAGTCGAGGAAGGCTTTGGGCATCTGAGCCAGAATGCTGGCCATGATCAGCAAGCTGATGCCGTTGCCGATGCCGTACTCGTCGATCTGCTCGCCGAGCCACATCAGGAACATCGTCCCGCAGGTCATGATGGCGATCGCCGTCAGCTGCCAGCCAAGGTGCAACTGCGTCGAATTGGCTCCGTAGAAGTCGCCCGAGACGAACGAGCCTACGCCTCCCGAGCCCATGATGTATGTGCGGAGATAAATCCAGCTTTGCAGGATGCACAAGAACACCGTCAAGTATCGGGTGTACTCGTTGATCTTTCGCATGCCGGTTTGCCCTTCCTTCCGCAGTTGCTCGATCGGCTTCCAAACACTGCCCAGCAGCTGGAAGACGATCGACGCGGAAATGTAAGGCATGATCCCAAGGCCGAAGATCGTGATTTGCCGCAGGTCGGTCGCAGCAAACACGGATACCTTGTCGAGAAAGCCGCTGAACTGCTCATTGGCGTTAGCATTGCTGGGCACCATCGGCAGACGGATCTGGTATCCGACGCGATAGACGGCCAGCAACACGAGCGTCAGCAGAATCTTCTGTCGCAGCTCAGGAATTGTGAAAACAATTCGCAGCTTTTCCCACATCGGGTCAACTCCGTTTCAAGGCCAAGATCATCTGCGCTTGGGGCCGCCCTCAGGTGAAGGGCGAATACAGCCGCGCCGAGCAGCGCCATGCCCGCCGGCAGGGCCGTCATCAAGTGGCGGCGAAGCGTTTCGCTCTGATCGCAGCTCAAGCTAAATCATTCGCCGAGCGTCTTCGGAGCGTCTCTTCCACAGCCTGTGGCTTCAGTAACTGAAATCTCGTCGGGTGATGAGCCCCGCGAGCGGCTGGCCGCCGCGGGCTTGGCGGCAAGAAGCCGGTCGCTGCTGGGCGCCGGCTGACTTGGAAAATCAACGGGCCGTTCAGAGCGGGACCGGACGCAAACCGCGCGTACATCACGCCTCGCAAATCTGCACTCCGGTCACGTCGCGAAGGGCTTTTGCAGGAGGTTCGGCGATTCAAATCTCACCGAGCCTCCCACCGTTCGCAAGCGTGCCTGGCAAACCGGCAAGGCGTTTTTCTGCTGGCGAACCAGCTATCTATTTCTTCTTTTGACCGGCCAGTTCGGCGACGCGCTGCTTCGGAGTGCGACGCGCCTTGAGGACCGTGCCTGAACCGCCCGCAGCGCTAAGCTTCTCAAGGGCCGACTGGCTGAACTTGTGAGCCGAGACCTTGAGGCCCTTGGTCAGTTCGCCGTCGCCGAGCACCTTGATCTCGTCGAAGCGACGCTTGATCAGTCCGCGCTCTTGCAAAGTGGTCGGATTGACTTCTTCGCCGGCGTTGAACACTTCGTTGATTTGGCCGAGGTTCACCGCCACGACGGTCAGGGCGAACTTGTTGTGGAAGCCGCGCTTCGGAATGCGGCGAACCAGCGGCAAGTCACCGCCTTGGAAAACCGGATGCCGCGAGTAGCCGCTGCGCGACTTGTGGCCGTTGTGACCGCGGCCGGCCGTCTTGCCTTTACCAGTACCGATACCGCGGCCGATGCGGTCGCGTTTCTTGTGCTTGGTAATGCCTTCGTTGATTTCGTTTATGTTCATGACAAGGAAACTCCACGCAGCCGCTCGATATCTTCACGCGTGCGAAGTTTCTTGAGGGCATCAAACGTTGCTTTGACAAGTACCGATGGATTGTTCGAGCGGAAGCTCTTGGTCAGGATGTCCTTGATGCCTGCCGCTTCACAGACAGCGCGAACCGCCGGGCCAGCGATGATACCGGTACCGGGGCTGGCCGGCAGGAGGATGACCTTGGCAGCGCCGTAGCGGCCGATCACCTGGTGCGGGATCGTGCCGTTGACGACCGGAACGTTCAGGTTGTCGCGATTGGCTTGCTTCTGAGCCTTGGTGACGCTCGGCGGCACTTCGTTGGCTTTGCCGTATCCGAAGCCGACGTTGCCCTTGGCGTCGCCGACGACGACCAGAGCCGCAAAGCTGAAGCGGCGACCACCTTTAACCACAGCAGCGCAGCGCTTGATCTTCAGCACGCGCTCTACGGAAGATTCGCCTTGGGGTAGATCTACGTTAGCCACCGAACACTTCTCCCTTTCGCGAGGCCACCGGTCGCACCGCAGTGCCGCCGGGCCGTTCCCCGCATCGTTCGAAACAACTGTTTTGTACTATTTGGATTTGGTACTGATTGGAACTGCGATCAGAACTGCAGGCCGCCCTCGCGAGCGGCGTTAGCCAGGGCCGCGACGCGACCGTGGTACTTGGCCGAGCCACGATCGAAGCACGCTTGGGTGATGCCCGCTTCGACAGCTCGCTGGGCGACAATCTTACCAATAGCCGCCGCCGCTTCGCAATTGTCGGCCGACTTAATCTGGTCGCGAACGCTCTTATCGCGCGTGCTGGCCGAGACGAGCGTCTTGCCAGCATCGTCGTCGATCAGCTGGCAACCCATATGCTTGAGCGTGCGCTGGACGCAGAGCCTCGGCCGCTCGGCCGTGCCGCGCACCGCTTTGCGAACGCGATATTTGCGTCGCAGGCGCTGGCCGTTAATGATCTTTTTCAACTTCATAATGCACCTGAACCAACAACAAATTTTTCCGCAGATAAACCGAGCCACGCCGGCTCGATCGTAGGGAGGCCGCCGGTCGCGCTCCCCGGCCCCGCCGCGCCGCAGGGCTCGAGCGAAACGGGCTAGGCTATGTGCCGGGCCGCTTCGCCGAGAGCGACGACTGGCCGAAGCCAGCCGAGCGTTAGGTCGCCGACTTGCCGGGCTTGATCTTGACCGCTTCGCCCTGGTAGCGAATTCCCTTGCCCTTGTACGGTTCGGGCTTGCGCAGCGAACGTATTTGAGCGGCGAACTGGCCGACCAGTTGCTTGTCGACGCCCTTGATGACGATGTGCGTCTGATCCGGGCAGGTCACATCCAGGCCGACCGGGATATCCTGTTTCAGTTCGTTGGCAAAGCCGACGCGCAGGTGCAGTTTCTTGCCCTGGATCGAGCAAACGTAGCCGACGCCGACGACTTCCAGGCGCTTTTCGTAGCCGTTCTTCACGCCAAAG
>JBQCEI010000771.1:0-2523 GCA_051960375.1 Aureliella sp.
GCCTCGTCGTCTTTGCGGACGGGCAGTTCGTTCTAGCGCGAAGACTCGAGTCGACTTGTCTTTACTCGCTCACCGAAAGCAAACCCGTTTGGAATGTCGGACTCCCAGGGTCCGGTATGGGGGCCGCTTTGGCTGCGTCGGAAAAGTCCGGGCTTTTTGCATCAGTTACCGATTATCGCGTGGACATCGGCGAGATCGCTACCGGACGGCGGCTGACCGATAAAGGAACCTCTCTTGCCGACCATAGCGGGATTTTGGACGTCGCGTTTGCACTGGACGGGAGAAAGCTTGTTCTGACCAGATACGATGCGATTCTGCTCTTCGACATTGACTCTCACGAAATCAAGACGGTTAGTCGCGAGGCAACCACTGGCGAAATGGCCGTTTCGCCCAGCGGGCGGCAGCTGGCGTTCGCTTCCGACCGGGGGTTCAAGGTCAGGGATTTGGAGAACAATCGCTTAGTGTTCGGGAAGAGCGGCGACAACTATGTTACGGCCCTTTGCTTTTCACCAGACGGCTCTCAGTTGGCCGTCGGCGATGCGAAAGGCCGCGTCACGTGCTTTGACACGGCTTCCTGGAAAACCATCTGGGCCACAAGAGCGCGCGGACACTACGCGCCTCCTTGGACTCTCTCGGCCGGTCTACTGGTCGGGTGGATCTGGGCGCTGTGGCGCCTGATGCGCCACGCCAAGAAAACGTCGACGGCCGAATAGTCTGATGAATTACCCCGTACGCAGCCCAACATGAAATCGAACCTACCCTACGCTCCGGTACATATAGAACAATCCGTTAACCGCAGAGTGACAACTCTCGCGTCTGCGGTGCTCTGCGTTTACCTGACGACTTTCATCGCAAGCCTCGCGGGCTTTGGCGCGGGTTTTTCAGCCGGCTGGGTATACCGATGGTTTCATAGGGCCGACGATTCGCCGGCACTTTTTTGGGCAGCACAATATGGCGGACTATCGGCGCTCGCGCACGCGGTCGCGGGAATGCTCGGTGGGATTTTTTTAGCGGTTTGGGGGCGGTATCGCTGGGCTGGCTCCGTTTGGTTCGGCTGCTACACTGCCGTAGGTTTGGGAGTTGGAATACTCATCGGCATGGCGCAGACCGTTGTGCCTAGCCATTATTTGCCAGAACAATTCTGGGAAGCGCCGTTTGCTGCTTCGTTGCTCGGCCTGGCCGCATCGGCTTTGGCGGCGCGGGTGATACTGCGTTGCATAAGGCAACTCGGTCGGACTGGGCTCGATGCGCAGAGGCGTTGGGCTTACGTCGCAACGAGCGGCATCTTGCTGGTCCTACTCGGTGCCTCGTCGCTTGGTTCGGCTGCGCGGGGCGTCGATTTTGCTTTGGCAACCGTCCTGCAATTTGTGTCGTTTGCGCTTGTGCTCTCGCTGGGGGCACTTTACGTTCGATATCGGAGGCAAACGAGCCGATTGCAACCCGACAAGGAAAGTGACGAACCAGGCGATCCACCCGAGCCGCCGTTTGCGCATGCCAGATGAGTATTGACATCGGAGTGCGGCAGTTGCATTGCAGCCCCCGGCTGTTAGGGCCAAAGGCCCGCGATTCCTTAGCCCAGCTCGGCGGGCTGGGAAACCGCGGACGATGCGATCACAGCCCGCTGGGCCGGGCTAAGGGCTTACGGACCTTTGGTTCTCAAGATTCCGAACTCCGTGGCCTCTGTGCCTCTGTGTTTCAACGGCTTTGACTCACTGACAACGCGCGCCAGTTTACCGCCGCCCGGCCAAGGGAGCAGGAGTCGTAAACGAAGCTTAGGGCTCTCGATTGGACGGGCCTCGAGCGTGGCGAAGGCCATAGGGAATGCGATTGAATGCGCGACATGAGCAAACGAAAACACGCGCGAGCCGGCCACTATAATTCCGAGAGGAGTCGAAACGTGTTACTTCGCGGGCCAGCTCAATCGCTGTGGGCTGGGTCGTCATGGGCGTTTGCGGCCGGCAAGCGGGACTGCTCTACGGCTGCTACCAATGACTGATCGCAATTATTTGCTGTTTCGCAACGCTCTGTTTTTGGGCTACCAATCGGAAGAGGAAATCGGACGTTGGTTCCCAGGCGGCGACTGTCTGGGATGGATTTACGCTCGTCTGCTTCCTCACCCGGACCTGAAGAATGTTTGCTGCCCGGTTATGGAGGACTGGGGGTGGTATGCGTCGGTCGAAACGCGCGACACGCAGGTGCGCGTTGAATTGCTATTGTATTCGTATATCGCAGGTTACTGGCTCCTCGGTGTTGGTGCAAAGCCCGGGCTGCTCTGGAGAAAGCCACTTTCGGTTCGAGAGGAGGCACATGAGCGAGTTGCCGACGCGATTGACGCCATCCTTCAAGCGGATGAATACTTTGAATCGCAGGGGTGGCGAGCTGATGACCGGTTCGATATTTCATCGTTAGTCGAAGGCTTTGGCACGCAGGAACGCATTGCCAGCGCGAACCAGCGATGGGATAGAATCACCAAGCGAAGGTGCCCGAACTGCGGAGCGCTTTGCCCGGAATATCGTCCGCGCT
>JBQCEI010000772.1:0-2341 GCA_051960375.1 Aureliella sp.
AAGCCTCCACCCACTGCCCACGTGGCGGTGCAGTACAAAGACTATTGGTTCTACATCGACGAGCGCGATCGGTATACCAAAGCGACCTTTGCGTTGCTGTTGGAGGTATCGCGGCTGGAGCTCGAGCCGACCGAATCGCAGGCGCCTATTCTCACATTGCCCCTCGGCGGCGCGCGGTAGGTTTCGCCGAACAGCCGATAGAACCACCAAGACACAAAGACACCAAACAACAAAAAGACACCAAGAACTACTTTGTGTCTTGGTGTCTTTGTGGTGAACTGACGGGGAGTCTTGAGTAACTATTTGTTGTTGTTATTGCTGTCGTTATCACCGGTTAGCGGCGCCAGCCGTTTTTGAAGGCGCTCGCCCAGTTCGTCGAGCGCTTTGAGGACCGTGTCGGAATCGGCGTGACCTTTGGCCGTGACGGTCTTGCCTTCGCAGGTGATCTCCTTGTTTTCGACGAGCGTCTTGAGAGCGTCGCTATCGGCTGCCCAGACCTTGCCGAGGGAGTTCATCCCTTCGAGGAACGACTTCATGTCCTTGGCGACTTCTTCAGTTTGAGCCACTAGCGTCAGTTCCTTGAAGACTTGATTGTCTTTGACGCCGATCGACGAGAAGATCTGATCGTGCTGTTTGAGGATCGGAAAGAAGCCTTCGTGTTCGGTGATCTCACCGAGCTTGTCGGCTGCTCCGTAATAGATCGTTCCTTCGGAGAGCTTGCTCAGCAGCGGCATGTCTTTCTTGGCGACGGCAGTCGCTGTGCCTTTGACCAAGTCGAGGGCCCCTTGGAGACGATCGCGCGAGGAGGTGAGGACCATCGTCTTGCCATCCATCAGCACGACATGCACCGTGCGGGCATGTTGCTGGGCAGCGCGTTCGGCTTCGCTGGCATCCGCTTTGTTGGCCGCTTGGCGATTGTAGTGCTGCGGATGTTCGAGCGGAATTGTGTAGACGGTGTACTCGCCCAGTGACATCTTTTGAACGTTCGGCTTTTGCTCCAAGCGGGCCTGGACCTTCTGTTGATCGAAGTTGGCTCTGAGGACCAGCGTGCCGGTGTGCGTTTCATAGGAGTTGCCGTAAGCGGTCAGCGAGTCGAGGTCTTGGCGCGGGTCGACGCCGTAGCGGTTTTCCAGCCAGGTGCGGGCTGCGAAGAGCAACTGGCCGCGTTTCTGCCGCACTTGCTCGGCGACTTTCGTCTGGCCGAGAGCTTTGAAGTCGATGTGGATCACCCACTTGGCGTCTGGCGGCACATAGGCGGGATCCAGCGGTCCGGCTGGGGCCGACGGGGCGAGGAGCGCCATTACTACTGGCGCCGCGACGAGCGAAATCATCTTGGGCATTCTCATCATACGACTCACTTGGCCACTACGGAAATGAACGAATCGCTGGCATGCCGAGGCCGGGCCGATCGCCTCTTCTGCCCCACCGACCACTGCGGTCGGCAGTCGCGCAACTTTTCGACCGATACGCGGCGACAGGCTGGACTTGGAAAGCTGCCGCCACTTCATGCGATGCGCGTGCAGCGAGTGTGCCAAGAAATGGCTTGTCGAATCACGCGAGTTTTTACCGCGGAGGACGCGGAGAGCGCGAAGCCGATCAGGGGCTTACAGAAATTTTTTTGGGGCATTGTCGAAATCGCCGCGGTCGGTCCGACTACCTTCTACTAAGTCGCTCACCAGCGCTATTCCACACTCTCTTTTTTCACAACGGAGACACTTGATGACTCGTCCCATTCCTGCCGGTCACGAAGGTTTGATCCCCCATCTGTGCTGCTCGCCTTGCGCTGACGCGATCGAGTTCTACAAAAAGGCATTCGGTGCCGAAGAGATTGCTCGCATTCCGGCCCCCGGCGGCCAGCGCATCATGCACGCGGAAATCCGAATCGATGGCAAGCCAGTCTTCCTGGTCGACGACTTCCCGGAATACTGCGGTGGCAAAAACAGCAATCCCAATGCGCTCGGAGGAACGTCGGTCAGCATTCACCGCTACGCCGTCGACTGCGATGCTGCCATCCAGCGGGCAGTCGAGGCCGGGGCGACAGCGGTGATGCCCGTTCAAGACATGTTCTGGGGCGACCGCTATGGAGTGGTGGTCGATCCGTTCGGCCACAAGTGGTCCATCGCCACGCACAAGAAAGACCTGACCCCGGAACAGATGCGGCAGGCCATGGACGAAGCCTTCAGCCAAGCTCCGGCGTAACTGGGGCAAATCGCCCTGGAGGGGCCGTCGTTAGTATCCCGCGGCGGAATCCCCGGGAACAAATCAGGCCCAAGACCAATTACGCCCCCGAGGGGCCGGCGTAGGCGGGGCCACGGCGCCCCGCCGGCCCCTCCCGGGCGGC
>JBQCEI010000773.1:0-3190 GCA_051960375.1 Aureliella sp.
CTCCGCAGCTGGCGCTGCTGCGCTCTGCCCCGGGCTATTATGTCACTGCCCCGTTGGGGCGAAGAAAAATGCAATTATCGTAAACCAGCGTCAAAGCTCATCAGGGCATGCTCAACCCACAGCATGCGAGGTTGCTATTAGAGGCCTGCCAGGTTTCTTGTGCCTGCAGACTTCGAAAAAGAGAGCACTGGCATAGCCAGTGCCACACACGGAAGCTGCGGAGGAAGAAGTGCGGTTTAGTCGGCTGGGCCGGCCATTTCTTCGAGCAGTTGCTGGACCAGGTGTCGCAGTTTGGGTTCGACCGACTTGCCGCACTGGACGACCTCTTCGTGAGTAGTCCCGTGTCCCGAATCGGTGCAAGCGACGTTGGTGATGACCGAGATGGCCAGCACGCGCATCGCCAGCTCGCGAGCGGTCAGCACTTCGGGCACCGTGCTCATGCCCACCGCATCGCCGCCCATCCAGCGAAACATGCGGTACTCCGACCGCGTTTCGTAAGTCGGCCCGAGCGTGGCCACGTAGGTGCCGCGATGCATTGCCAGTTCACTGCGCAGAGCGATCCGACGCATGCGCTCGAGCAGCTCGCCATCGTAGACGCCGTCGTGATAACGTAGTTGGCCAGGAGCCGGGGTGTGGCCGGTGGCTGGCGAGTGGCTCGTCGACGGACCCAGGCCGCGCGGCCAGAGGCAATTGATGTGTTGGTCGACCAACATCAAGTCGCCGGCGCGATAGCGCGGATTGAGCCCACCGGCTGCGTTGGTCACCAACAGCGTGTGAGCGCCGAGGGCTCGCATGACGCGAACCGGAAAGCAGACCGTGGCGTTGGAGTGGCCTTCGTAGCGATGATAGCGGCCCTGCATGACCACCACTGGCACTCCGGCCAGATAGCCCAAGATCAGCTGGCCGGCATGGCCGTCGGCGTGCGTCGTTTCAAAGTGCGGAATATCGCGATAGGCGATCGAAGTTCCGTGTCGCACATCGCCCGCTAGTCCGCCCAAGCCGCTTCCGAGAATGATGGCGACTTGGGGCTGAAGCAAACGACGCCGAAGAATGAAATCGACGGCCGCCGCAACGGGGCTGGCCGAGTCACGCGGGCTGGACGCGTCGTCGCCGGTGTGCGCTGGCCGCTTGGCCGGTTCGCGCTGTGCTCGAGGCAGTACGCTGGCGCTGACGTTGATGTTCATGTCGCTCCGGCCGGCTGGAAGGAACTGTCTTTAGCAAGCTATCCACAAGTATTCCGCGACAGGCCTGCCAATGCTAGCCCCCGCTTGGCGGGTTTTATGTAACCCGACGCGTAAGCGAGGGACGAAGTGCCGGGAAGTTCGGCGATCTGTGTGGCACTGGCTATGCCAGTGGCTCTTTTTCGAAGTTTACCGCGTTCGGGTTACAAGCACTTTCCGATGGCGCACTGTCTTTCAACAGTATTCGGCAGAACTTGGTTGGGCACTGGAGCGCTTCACCGGCTCTTCTAACGCTTCAACTTCGAAGCAGAAGACACTGGCATAGCCAGTGCCACACTAGGCGCAAGCGCCTACTTGGGAGCGGTGTGAAGACGGTGACTTTCGTATTGCAGTATACCAGTCACCAGTGTGCGAAGCTTAGGTTCGGCCGCCTGAGCTGTGGCGATGATTTTTGGGACATCCGCCGGTTCGAGGGCATCGGGCAGGCACAGGTCGGTGACGACCGAGAAGCCGACGATCCGCAGGCCGCTGTGCACGCCGACGATCACTTCGGGAACGGTCGACATGCCGACGACATCGGCTCCGATGGCTCGCAGGAAACGGTACTCGGCGCGCGTTTCGAGGTTCGGCCCCGCGACGCCGACAAAGACTCCGCGATGAGCTGCGAAGTTGTTCTGGCGAGCGATCTCCATCGCCTCATCGACCAAACGCTGTTCGTACGGCTCGCACATATCGGGAAAGCGCGGGCCGAGGCGATCATCGTTGATGCCGATGAGAGGATTGTCGCCCATCAAGTTGATGTGGTCTTCGATGACGACGATATCGCCCAGGCGGTGGTAGGGATTCATCCCGCCAGCGGCGTTGGAGACGATCAGCAACTGAGCGCCCATGTGCTTCATCACGCGCACAGGCAAGGTGATCTTCTTGAGGGGATAGCCCTCGTACATATGAAAACGGCCTTCCATGGCCATAACGGGCAACCCGCAAAGATTGCCACATACCAGCCGTCCACGGTGGCTGATCGCAGTGGATTTGGGGAAGTGCGGTATCAGTTCGTATTCGATCGCCGCTTCGACTTCGATTTGCTCGACCAAGGGGCCGAGGCCTGTTCCGAGAATGATGCCCGCGTGCGGATCGCGATTCCACTGGCTGCGAATGAATTGGCAAGCTTCCAGAACTTGATCGTACAATTCGAGCATAAGGTCGGGTGCTGGTGGCTAGGCTGGCAAGCGGATGCGAGCGGGAACAGGTGCGGCGATCAATAAGCCTGCGGCATTAAACCAACTTTTGATCAGTAGTTCAATAAGCGCCGCCGGCGAAACTTCGCCGTTTCGAGTTTTGTCGCGCGCAAGCGTTTTTACCGCGGAGGACGCGGAACCATCAGCCGCCGGGCGGTTATGTAACCCGACGCGTAAGCGAGGGACGAAGTTTTGTAACCCGACGCGTAAGCGAGGGACGAACCTGCCGGGAAGGTCGGCGACCTGTGTGGCACTGGCTATGCCAGTGTCTTCTGCTTCGAAGTTGAAGGGTCCGAAGGCCCAGTAATGCGTTCCAGTGTCAAAACAACTCCCACTGAATACTGTTACAAGGCAGTTCGCCATCGGAGCGTATTTGCGGTCCTGAAACCGGTAAACTTCGAACAAAGAGCCACTGGCATAGCCAGTGCCACACAGGTCGCTGACCTTCGTGGCGGGTTCCTCCCTCGCTTACGCGTCGGATTGCTAACCGTAGATGAGCGGCTCTTGAGGCTGCTGGCCGCGCGATGGCTTGAGCGTGAGCACGCGCGTGGCTTGCAGCGCAAGCAATCCGAGATAAGCAGGGTTGAGCAACACGTAGCGTTTCCACAATCGTTGCGGCTCGCGCGTCAGGCGATACAGCCACTCCAGTCCGCGGGCTTGCAGCCACGCAGGGGCTTGCGATAGTTCGCCAGCGTGGAATGCAAAGGCGGCGCCGACAGCCAACACCGGCATCGCCAGTTCTTCTTTGAACTCGTACGCCCAAACTTCTTG
>JBQCEI010000774.1:0-11381 GCA_051960375.1 Aureliella sp.
TGATTGTCGCCTTTTGACGTTGCATCCACATGGGTCAATTCAGGTCGGCGGGGGGTTGTTGGAGTGGGGGGGTGATCAGTTGCCGGGGGCTTTGGGCGGCTTGGCGTTCGGGGCCGACCCGATCACCGCAGCCACCATTACGCTGGCCGGCCAACGCGGCTTGAACCTGAAGGGATTCATCGTTCGCAAGGAAGCCAAGCAGCATGGCATGGGTCGCCAGGTCGAAGGCCCCGTGGTCCCCGGTGAAATGGTCGTCATCGTCGAAGATGTAGTGACCAGCGGCGGCAGCGCGCTGGCAGCGGTCGAAGCAGCTCGCCAGTTCGGCTTGAAAGTCGAGCGCGTGCTGGCCGTGATCGACCGGCTCGAAGGAGGCCGCGAAGCGATCGAAGCTGCCGGACTGACTCTGCAAACGCTGCTGACGGTCCGCGACTTCGGCATCGAGCCGGCTCAGGGATAGTCGCGCAAGCCGACTCGATCAGAGATTGAGCCGGCGGGCGGTAGCCCCCGCATTGGGACAAGAAACCGGACGCTAACTCGTGCCGGCTGATGCATTCAAGAGGCTGCCAAGCTGGGCAATGCTGATAAAAAATATCGGCCACCAATCCCGCTTTTGCACCAACGCCCGAGTTCGTGCATCTGACAAGACTGGCGGCCGACTGGATCGTGCAGCCGAGGGCCGTTCGGCCGAGCCTAGCCCCTCAGCACGGCTCGCTGCACTACCACAGTATCGGAGGCTCGGCGACGGACCTTCAACCAACAATGGGGGGCGTGGTCATAAATCGCCGTGCGATCGTAATTTGGGACCGATCCATTATACGTATCGGGTGGTTCGCGTCTCGCCCCGGCGGGCCACCTTCCGAACCCAAACCGGTCAGGCAGCTTTAACTGCCGACAATTGAATACCTGGGCGGTCGGATTGACGCACGCCGCAAGATGCTCAAGCAAGCGAGACAGTTGTAATCTCCCCTGTCTCTAGGGGGAAGAGCGGCGATGCCGACAACGGGGCTCACCGTCAGCAGTAATCCAGGTAACCCGACGCGTAAGCAAGGGACGAAGCCGCCGTAAAGGTCCGCTGAATCGTGTTTACTGCCGCTGGGCAGCCTCGGTAGAGACGATGTGCTATCAGGCGCTGCGGCAGGTGCGTCCCTCGCTTACGCGTCGGGTTACAAGTAAATCGCAAGGTGCGTCCCTTGCTTACGCGTCAGGGTACAAGTAGCTCGCACCCCTCGCTTACGCGTCGGGTTACAGGCTGGCATAGGGATTGCAAAAGGCCGACCTGCAACTTGGCGATTGCAAGATCGAAACGGACGCGGCAGCCACACACTGAGGATACAACGTGCTTACCGAACAGGTTTTGTGGTACATCCTGATCGGAGCGCTGTTGATTTCGGTCGGTGCCCTGCGGCCGCTAATGACTAACATGTGGCTCGCGCCGGTGCATTTGCAGTTGCTCGGCGGCGTTCTGGCTGGCCCCTGGTGCTTAGGGTTGCTCGCGCTCGATTTGCGAAGCGACGCACACACCATCGAGATCATCAGTGAGATCGCCGTCATCATTTCGCTCTATGCCGCGGGGATCAAGATGCGCATCCCGCTTGACAGCGGCGCTTGGAAAGCGCCGGTCGTGCTGGCCACTATCACAATGGTCGCCACGACCGCGCTGGCCGCGCTGCTAGCAGCTTTGCTCTTTGGCCTATCGGTCCCCGCAGCGATCTTGCTCGGAGCGGTGCTCGCGCCGACCGACCCGGTGCTGGCCGACAAAATCCAGGTCGAACATCCAGGCGACCACGATCGCTTGCGGCAAAGCTTAACCGGCGAAGCGGGCCTCAATGACGGCACGGCGTTCCCGTTTGTACTCTTGGCCATCGGACTGGCCGATCCCCATCTGCATAGTTTGGGGCTCGGTTTTTCGAGATGGATTCTGGTCGACGTGTTTTGGAAAGTCTGCGGCGGTTTGCTCTTCGGCGGACTGGCCGGCTACTGTTTGGGCAAAACGATCCTGTGGCTTCGAGGAATGCATAAAGAGCCGAGCGGACCACAAGAACTCTTAACCATGGGGCTCATCGCGGTCGTCTATGGTTTGGCGCTGACGATCAATACATATGCGTTCTTGGCGGTGTTCGCGGCCGCAATCGGACTGCGGCGCATCGAGATGCAGTACTTCCAGCGCAAAGCCATGAGCGCCGACGCCGTAGAGCGAGAAAGCGAGCGCCGCGAGGCAAGTTCAGAAGTGACGCTGCTGCGCGAACAGACGCAAGTCGGCAGCGCGCTGGAACGAATAGCCCAGGTCTTTCTGGTCGTTGTCATCGGCGTCTTGCTGAGCACGACGAGTCTGTTTTATTGGCGCTACTGGTTGTTCGCGATCATCATGCTGTGCGTCGTGCGTCCTCTGGCCGTGCTCTTGACGATGCACGTGCGCTCGATCAATCGCGCGCAGCGCCGGCTGATTGGCTGGTTCGGAATTCGCGGCATCGGCACGATCTACTATCTTTCGTTTGCGATCGCCCTGGGAGTCGATCGTGCGTTGCAGCCGGAGCTAGGGACGATCATCGGCTGCTGCGTGGTTACGATCGCGCTGAGCATCGCGCTGCACGGCACGTCGGACTCGCCGCTGATGAAGTGGTACGCCGCACGGCAGCGGAGCGACGAAGCAGTGGCCACGGCGGGGGCCTCATAGATCCCTCCGCGCTCTCCGCCCCCCGCGGTAAAAAACGACGCGCCGGGAATACCCATCCGGTCGTTCAACGCTTGGGGGCAGGACCGAGCTGCGTGCAAAAAACTGCATAAATCTTTCGCAAGCGAGCTGGCGATCAGGTCCGGCCGCTGGCGGGGTGTGTTCATAGTTGAGTACGCGAAGCACTTCTCCGGCGCTTGCCAAGTAAATCGCCCACTCGTTCCAGCAAGCAGCGGTTCCCTCCCACCATCTGCTGAGCCCTACCTATGACTTCACCTGCCATTCCCTGGTTTGAAGCCATGCTGACGAAGGTTTCCCATCTGCCGCCGAGCTCCGAGCGCGCGCAGAGCTGGGAGAGCTTGTTAGTGGCCGCTCACTTCCGCGTCCTCTACTTCGGCTACCATCGCGACGAGTTCAACCGCCTGGTCGCGGAAGAGGAAACGGCCAATGTGCCTGAGACCGAACTCGAGGAAGCGTTCGTCGCGGCCGCTTATGGCGAGCCCGGTTGGAGGCAGTTGTCGATGAACGCGGTCCTAGCAGCCGCTCAGCTCATGGCAGCGGCCCAGGCGATGCATGCAGCCTGCGGTGCACTCGGTCACATCGCGTACTGGTCGCTCGGTTTGAACTCGACCGCGCTGTCGCTCTCGGCGAGCAAGCTCACATTGCACGATGTGGTCAAGCATGCGTTCGGACAATCGCGCCTCGAGCTTGAGCGGCTCGAGCAGTCCAACGAGTTCCGCTACCTCGACGCCTTCGTCAACGCGAGCAAGCATCGACATCTGCTCGGCGCGGTGGCCGATCTCAGCGGGGACGGCGGGCACGAGAACGGCGGCCTGGCCATCCTCGGCTTCCGCTACGCGCGCGGTGGAAGCGAGTGCGAATATCCGCCCCGATGCGCCAAACAGTTCCTTGGGAACGTCTGCAACAAGATCGTCGATCAGTGCACGACCGTCGGCACTGCGCTGGCGCACGACATGGTCTGACTCGGGCAGACATTTAACCGCGGAGGCGCAGAGTGCGCGGAGAAAGAGCGCGGAGAGAAAAAAGGGTGGATGAAGGGGCTCGAACCCTCGACAACTGGAGCCACAATCCAGTGCTCTACCAACTGAGCTACATCCACCGTCTGTAGGCGTCGAATTCTACTTTTTCTCGCGACGGTCGTCAATCGAACTTGCGAGCAATTGCCGCCGCCCGTTCCCAGCTAATTTTTTACCGCGGAGGACGCGGGGAGCGCGGGGGAGCTTTGCGGTATTGGCACCGGGCTGCTCGACCGACAGAATAGACGCGCCGAGCAAGGGGCGAGTTCGCCGCGGCCGGTTCGATTTTTCTTTTGCGCGAGTACCCACCCATGAAAGCGAAACTGCTAGCCGGCATACCGGCCGAAAATTCGGCTCTGTTTCATCGCGTCCGCTTCGGCGTCGGCGATCCGGCGGCCTGGATCGAATTGGCGGGCGAGAGCGGGCCGGCGAAGCGAATCTTCATCGTCCGCGATATCGAAGTCGAGCGAGCCCGCAGCGCCGTGCACGTCGATCGCGTGGCTGCGCCGGCGGAATTCGCCCCCAGCGGTGGACTGTCGGGCGACCGGGCGACGGCTACGGCTCAAGCGGTAGCCGAGTGCCTGCGCCGCGAAAAGGTCAGCTCGGTCACTACCGATCGCACGCTGCCGTTCATCTTCGCCTGGCACATTCAGCAAGCCGGAATCCCGCTCGAGTACGCGCCTGAAATGGGAGTCAGGGAACGACGCGTCAAAGATGAGCAGGAGATCGAGTGGCTGAGGAAGGCTCAAGCGGTCACCGAAGACGCCATCCTGATGGCCTGTCAAACGATCGCTCGCGCCAGCGCCGACCGCGAGGGAATATTGCATCACGCCGGCGAGCCGCTGACCAGCGAGCGGATGCGGCAGATGATCAGCGTGTATCTGCTCGAGCGGGGCTTTTCCAATCATCACGATTCGATCGTTGCTTCGCTGCCTCACTCGGCCGATTGCCACGACCGCGGCGCTGGGCCGATTCGCACTGGTCAAGCAGTGATCGTCGACATCTTTCCGCAGGACATGAGCACGCGTTACTGGGGCGATTGCACGCGGACAGTGGTTCACGGCGAACCGTCGGCGGAGATAGTCAAGATGCACGCGGCAGTCGTCGATGCGAAACGGGCCGCCACCGAGGCGCTGCGTCCCGGGGCGAGTGCCGACAGCGTCCACGCGGCGACCAAAGAGACGCTGGCCGCGCACGGCTACCGGTTCGCTCGCGGCGAGATCAGCGATGACCCAGTCATGCCGCACGGCACCGGGCACGGCGTCGGGCTGGAAGTGCACGAGCCGATTCTGCTGGACGATAACGGCGGCACGCTGCTAGAGGGTGAAGTCTTCACGGTCGAACCGGGACTTTACAGCCGCACGTACGGCGGCGTGCGCGTCGAGGACATGCTGGTCGTGCGCCAGGGGGAAGCGATGAATTTGAATCGCTTGCCCGAGGGGTTGGATTGGAAGTGAGAGGCAGAAGATTTTTTACCGCGGAGGACGCGGAGGGAGCGGAGAAGAGGTCACTCTTCTTCGTTCTCCTCTTTTTTCGCGCTGGGCTCGAGGACGATCGAGAGGTGTTCGCTGATGTCGCCGGCTAGGACGCCCAGTTGCTGGCTGGTGAAGAAGATCAACCAGGGCACGAGCGCTCCGCCGACGGCGAACAATAGCGGCTGGCCGGAGTTCAGCACGACGGCCCAGCTGATGAACACGATCGAAAAAGCGACGAACGTTTTGAAATAGTAAATGCCCCACGCTTCGTAGGCCTTCGACAGCGACTTAAGCACATCGGGCGAGACGAAACCAAACAGGCTTTCGTTATCGAGCATCGACAAGAGGATGATCGGTAAGAACAGGAAGATCGTCAGCAGCGTGCAGAAGACGACCATCCACGCCATGCCGCCCGTGCGGCCGATGAAGCCTCCGAGCAAAAAGCCCGGCGCTGCGGCCGCTGCCAGCGCGACGGCAAACAGCATCAGCTCGCCGATGTGATCGAAGAAGCTGAAGCCGGGCCATTCGCGCACCCGCGGCTCTCCATTGGCGACCGACTCCAGCAACGTCATCGCGGCGGCGAACATCGGGAAGGCGGCCATGATGAAGATTAGCGGAATGCCCAGGCCGCCGATCAAGGCATAACCCATGTCCCCTTCGTAGACCTTGTGGACGCAGAAGGCGATGGCCGCAAAGCCAATTGCGAAGACGAACGAGTGGGCAACGGCTTGGGCCAGGGCGGCCATGTCGTAGCAGAAGCCGAACGTGCGATGCATGAATGACTGCGTGTCGAAGTCGCCTTGGTAGAGGCTATCGATCTCCGCGTCGTTCAGCTCCTGCTCGGCGGTGCGCAAGTACTCGTCGGCCGCCGAACGCGATCGGGCGGAATCGCGCTCCGCTTCCTCCTTGGTCTGCACGACTAAATCGGTGCCCCAGTTCTTCGAGGCGGGCTGGCTGGAAGGCTTGCTGGAGGGCTTCCAGCCCGGCGGCGGCGGAGGAATCTTGAAGTCGAGAAAGCAGTCGGGGCATTTGACCGTCTTGCCTTTTTGGGCAACCGTCACGTACTGAGGCGTGCCGCAGGCAGGGCAGGGGACGCGGTACTGTTGATTCGCCAGATCTTTCAATTCGGCTCGCCGCGCGGCATCGCTCTTGCCGCCGTCCGACGTGCCAGCACCTTCGCTCGGAGGAGTCGGAGGAACGACCGGCGGCACGAGCCCTTCGAGGTCTTCCAAACCGAAGACGCCCCCCAGATCGACGCGTGGGCGAGGAGGCTCGAGTTCCGCGAGCTCAGGCAAGTCGTCGTCGAAGACCGAGGTCGAAATCGGCCGCTGCTCGCCAGTCTTGCCCGCTGGAGATGCGGCTGAAGGAGTTTTTCCCGCGGCTGCTGTGCCAGAAGCTGTGCCGGCAGAGGATGCCTTGCTAGAGGATGCCTTGCCAGAAGGCGAGGACGCGGCCGCGCCGGGCTGAGCGCCAGCGGCGGCGACCGGCGACGATGCGGTCGGCCGAGGAGCCGCTGCGGTGCTTTCGAGGTTGTCCAGCCCGAGCCAGTCATCGTCCGCCGCGGCGCCCGCGCCGGGGCTTGCCGCGGGCCCCGGCACCTTTACCGGCTGGCCGCAGCCGGGACACTTCAGGCGTTTGCCGGCGGCCTTCGAGCTGGCCTTCAGACGGCGCGCGCACTTGGGACACTGAAACTCGAGCGTTTTGTCACTGGCGTTGGACAAGCGCAATACCTCAGGCTGGGATCAAGTCGACACAAAAACCGACGGGTTGAACTTGATCGTAAACCTTAAAGGCTTCGAAAGCTACTCTACGCCTGCTCCATGACATCATTCTCGCGAGCCTTGGCCAGGTCCGAAGCCTCGGCTTCGTACTTCTTGGTCAGCTCCTGGATCTCTTCTTTCATGTTGTCGCGGATGTCTTCGCTGATCGTCTTGTCCTTTTCCGCCTGCTCGAGCGCTTTGTTGCCGTCGCGGCGGATGGCGCGGATAGCGATCTTGGCTTCCTCGGCCAGTTCCTTGATACGAGCCACCATCTTCTTGCGCACGTCGGTGCTCAGCGGCGGAATGTTGATGCGAATGATGCGGCCGTCATTCTGCGGATTCAGACCCAGGTCGCTGGCGACGATCGCCTTTTCGATGTCCTTGATCGTGCTGGTGTCGAACGGGCGGATGACCAATTGGTTGGGCTCGGGGGCGCCGACCGAAGCGAGCTGCTTCAGCGGGCTTTGCGAACCGTAGACTTCGACGCGAACCGAGTCGACCAGCCCGGGAGTGGCGCGGCCAGTGCGAATGCCGGCAAGCGCGTTCCGCAGCACGCTAATGGCCTTCTCCATACGCTCTTCGGCGTCCATGATCACTTCATCAACACTCATGCTGTGAATCTCCCTCGAAATCTGAAAAATGCCAACGTCCAGTTCGGTGCCTGTGGCCTCGTTCCATCAGCCGGCACGCGGTAGCGCGTCCGGTTTCTTTGCGGCGAATTGGGGGCTGAGGACCAAAGGTCCGTAATCCCTTAGCCCAGCCCAGCGGGCTGGGATCGTTTGCGCCCGGCGGGATCCCAGCCCGCCGGGCTGGGCTAAGGAATCGCGGGCCTTTGGCCCTAACAGCCAAAGATGCTGCAATGTGATTACCGTCAACGAAAGTAAAATCTCATTAGTGTCCGGTTCGACGCACCGCGACAACCCCAACAGCCAACCGCGGGCTAACGCCCCTGCGGCTGATTTCCAGCACGGCTTGCGCCGAAAGGTCAATCTTTTTTCTTGCCGATGCGCGTGCCGACGCGCTGTCCGGAAATCGCTCGGGCGATGTTTCCGTCTTTCTTGAAGTTGAACACCAGGATCGGCATGTGGTGTTCCCGACACTGCGTAATCGCGGTCCCATCCATCACGCGGAGGTTCTGCGACAAAACGGTGTCGTAATCCAGCTCGCGATAGAGGATCGCGTGGGGATTCTTTTCCGGGTCTTCGCTGTACACGCCGTCGACGCGAGTGGCCTTGAGCACGATATCGGCCCCGAGCTCCAAAGCCCGCTGGGTGGCCGCAGTGTCGGTGGTCACAAACGGGCTGCCCGTGCCTGCGGCCAACACGACGATGCGGCCTTTTTCCATGTGCCGGATTGCTCGGCGGCGGACGAAGGGCTCGCAAACGCCGTCCATTCGAATGGCCGACATGACGCGGGTAGTGCAGCCGACCGCTTCGAGTCCTTCCTGCAGGGCCAAGGCGTTGATCACCGTGGCCAGCATGCCCATGTAGTGCGCCGTGGCTTCTTCGATCTTCGCGTTGGTCGTCCCCTTGAACTGGGCGCCGCGAAGAATATTGCCGCCGCCGACGACGACCGCGATCTGGCAGCCCAGATCGTGAGCCCGCTTGATCTGGCCGGCGATCGTCATCACCTCGTCCATGCTGATGCCGCGTTCGCCTGCGTGCGAGAGGCTTTCACCGGAGAGTTTGAGAATCACTCGCTTGTATTGCGGGGCGACGGCCGAATCGCTGGGACTCATGAAGAAAAACTCTTTCGTGAGCTATCGAGTGAGTGGCGGCAGAGCAGCTTGTGCGCTCTGATCGGAAACCGATTTTCCGATACAAAAAACTGCCGCGCGACGAAGCGTCGCGAGGCAGTCGGTGATGGTCTTCGTCCTACGGCTTAGGCCTGGCCCAAGACGTAGAAGACGAACTTCTTGACTTGCATGTTGTTCGCCTTGGCATACTGGCCAACGGTCTGCTTGTCGTCTTTGACAAACGGCTGTTCGAGCGCCGCTTTTTCAGCGAAGTACTGGCGCAGTCGCCCTTCGACCATCTTGTCGACGATCGCTTCGGGCTTGCCTTCTGCCAGAGCAGCCGCGCGGAGGATTTCACGTTCCTTCTCGACGGCGGCCGGGTCCAGTTCTTCCTTGGTCAGCGCCGCTGGCCGCATCGCCACGATGTGCATCGCGATGTCCTTGGCAGCCGCATCGTTACCACCTTCGACTTGCAGGAGCACGCCAGCGACGGTGCCGCTGTTGTGGCTGTAGCCGCCGGTCGGGCCGGTGAACTTGGCCATGCGGCCGATCTCGAACTTCTCGCGGATGCGATTGAACAGCTCAGCCTTCTGCTCGCCGATGGTCACCTTCGGGTTGCTCGGCGAAGGCAGCTTCTGCAGCCCTTCGGCGTCGGTGATGTTCTCGCTCGACTTGGCCACAGCTTCGGCCATATCGTTGGCAAGCTTGATGAACTCTTCGTTCTGCGTCACCGGAGCGCTCTCGCACTTCAGTTCCACGATCGCTCCGGCCGGCTTGTCGAGTCCCGCGTAAACGCCGAAGCGTCCGAAAGCGGTCTCGCGATCAGCACGCTTGTCGCCGAGCTTCTCGCCGCGCTTGCGGAGCAGTTCGTATGCTTTTTCTTCGTCACCGCCCGCTTCGGCCAGAGCCTGCTTGCAGTCCATCAGTGGCAAGCCGGTACGCTCGCGAAATGCCTTGACGAGAGCAGCTGTAATTTCTGCCATGGATGTCATCCCCTGCGCTATGTGTTGATTGTCTGGTGATAGGCTGAGGCCCCGAAACATTTGGCTTGGGGCCGTTGGTTGTAGTTAATGACTCGGCTCGCCGCCGACAGGCTCGGCAATCGCCGGCCAGAATATTCTGCAAACTCGGCGGCGGTTGCTCGCCCTGGCAGCCGCTGATAGAAGACCTCCCGCGAACGCAACGACGATCCAGGCCTGAAATCCCAGCTCGGGCGATCCCCTCGCGGCCAAAGAGTCGCGAGGGGACGCATTGAATCATCGCGAAGGTCCGACCCGAGCCAGCGAGCGCACTTGAGCGAGCTGCCGGCCGGGCGTACGTGGCTGCGGAGCGGCCGCTTAGAGCTTGGCGGCCATTTCGTCGGGCGTGGCAGGCGCCTTGGCCGGAGCAGCGGCGGCGGCAGCAGCCGCTTTCTGCACTTCCGGGTTTTCCGCCTTGCCAGCCAGAACCGCATCGGCCAGCTGCGACATGATCAGCTCGATCGAGCGGATACCGTCGTCGTTGCCCGGGATCGGCAAATCGACCGACTCGGGATCGCAATCGGTATCGATCAGAGCGACCGTGGTGATGCCCAGGCGACGCGCTTCGCGGATGGCGTTCTTTTCCTTGTTCGGATCGACGATCACCAGGCACTGCGGCAGGCGGTTCATCGAACGCAGACCGTTCAAGTTGCGATAGATCTTGCGATACTCGCGGTTGAGCGCCGACTGCATCTTCTTGGAGTAGGTATTGATCGCGTCGGTGTTCATGATCTGCTCGAGTTCTTCGAGCCGGCCGAGGCGATTGCGGATCGTGCGGAAGTTGGTCAGAGCGCCGCCGAGCCAACGTTCGGAGACGAACGGCATGCCGCAGCGCATCGCCTGCTCTTGGATCGTCTCAGAGGCTTGCCGCTTGGTGCCGACAAACAGAACCAGCGAGCCGCTGGCGGCGACCTGGTTGAGATACTTCTTGGCCCGGAGCAAACCGCGAAGCGTTTCGCGGATGTCCATGATGTGAATCAGATTCTTGCGGCCGTAAATATACGGCGCCATCTTCGGATTCCAGCGGCTGACGCGGTGTCCAAAGTGAACGCCCGCTTCGATCAGTTTTTGTACGAATTCGCTTTCCACAAACGCACCTTTCCTTACCTCCTGAATCCATACCAGCCCCAAAAGCTAGCACAGGCTGCCCCCTGGCAACCTTCGATTCGTCTTTGGAGATTTTTTCTAGAGGGGGTCTCAAACCTTGCGCCGCCCACACTTTGCGGGCGGCTAGCATTTCTGCGAAGTCGCCAGAATAGTGCTTGGTTCTAACTTCGTCAACCGAGCCTACGCTGCAGCGGGCGTTCCGCCGGCAGGGCCGATTTTTTTACCGCGGAGGACGCGGAGAGCGCGGAGGGGCGCAGAGAAAAGGCCAGTCGCTCCTCATGGAACTGCTGGCCTTGAATGCAATCATTGAGCTTCGCAGCGGAATGGCTTAGAAGCCGTTGCCGCCGCCGTTTTGCTGGGCCTGGACGACGGCGCCGATGCTCTTGAGGACTCCCTCGTCGATGACGACTTGGTACATCATCCCGCGGGTAACCAGCGTATTCTGAACGCGGATGTAGTCCTTACCCGGCGACTGTTGGATGCTCTGCACGGCGGCGTCGAGCAGCGGGTTCTGGGCCATCGTCTGGGCGAAGGTCAGGATTTGACCGACTTGGACGAGGAATTCGCCCGGCGTTAC
>JBQCEI010000775.1:0-15968 GCA_051960375.1 Aureliella sp.
CGAAGCGGGGCGAGGGGGAGACAAGAACAGAAGTCGTGCTCTCCTTAGATAACTCTTCTCTCCCCGCGCCCCGCTTCGGGGAGAGGGGTCGGGGGTGAGGGGTCTTCGAACGCGCATCGCGTATGAGCACGAGCACGAGCACGAGCACGAGCACGAGCACGAGCACGAGCGCGAGCGCGAGTACGAGTACGAGCACGAGCACGAGCACGAGCACGAATGGATCGCTGCTGGGCTCAGGCCAGCCCGCTGTTCGCTTTCGCTACCGGCTGGGCCAGCATCACCGGCCAGAGGCAGCACGTCAGCCACAGCACGGTGCAGGCGCCGGGGAACGTTTCGTAGATCGTGTCTTCGCTTAGGCCGCTGATCAGTAGGAACGCCGAGAGGGCGCGGATGATCAGCTGGGGGCAGGTGAAAACGTTGATCAGGTTCCACACGAGCAAGCCGAGCGTCAGCAGCCCCGCGCCGATGCCGGCTGCCAAGGTCGGATGCAGCAGGATGTTGTGCGTCGACTGAAGATGATCGACCAACACGATTTTTGCCGCCCCCAAACCCCAGCCCTGCAGCGGGCGCTGCTGGATCAGCTCCGTCGTCCGCCGCCAAATCTCGCTACGGCCGGTAAGACTCGTGAATTCCTCGACTTCGCCGGTTTTCGTGAGTGCCCCGAGCACCTTCTGGGTGATCATTTCATCGCGTCCGGCCGCCGCCAGCACGAACAAGCCGCCCAGTGCGCCGACTCCGGCCAGGCTGGCCAGGGCGATTCCCGCTCGGGTCAGCACCAGATCGAGGTTGAGAATCACCAGACAGATCGCCGCGGCCAGCAACGCCGTGCGGCTCATCGCCAAAATTCCTGCAACGACAAACATCGCCGCCAGGACCAGGCACAGCCGTCGCGGCGCGCTGGGCAAGCGAAAAAAATACGCCGCCAGAATCAGCCCGAGCATCGCGGCTCGGCCGGTGTGATTGGGCTGCGACATGCCGCTGAGCCGTTCGACGACAATGCCGTCGCCGAACTCTTCCGGATAGACGCCGTAAGCAGGCATAAAAACGTACAGCAGCAGCGCTCCGACGATAAACAGCGACACGCCGCCGAGCGCCGAAGCCATCACGCCGCGCAGTCCCAACACGGTCAGACACGTCGGCACGAAGATCAAATAAGCCAGAAACACGAGAGCCAGCGGCAGCGATATGCCGCTGATCGAGGTGACACTGGTCAGCAGGAAAATCCCCGCGACGGCGCACAGCATCAAGCCCGGCGGCGTCAGCAGAAGGCTGCGCACGCGCGGCACGCAACAAACGCCCCAAGCCCCGATCGCTCCCGCGGCAACTGCATTGAGCAGCTTCAGCGCAATACTCGGCGCCCGGCCAAAGCGCATCTCGGGATTGCTGGTGATCCCCTCGGCGATATCGATCGGGCCCGAAAAGACGGCGACCGCCAGAACCAGGAAACACGCCACGACCGGCAAAGCCCGCTCGCTCTCAAGCAGCAGCGCCCAGCCTGAGCGAGGTGAAGAAGTCGTTGATTGTTGAGCTGCAACCGAATTCATCACCCCAGTATGCACAGCCTCCGCGCTCCCCGCGCCTCCGCGGTAAAAAATCTTTTGTAACCCGACGCGTAAGTTTTGAAGTTGCGCGTTTGGGCTTTTCCGTGTGGCACTGGCTATGCCAGTGGCTCTTATTTCGAAGTTTATGGCGTTCATGAGCGACGGCCGCTCTCCAATGGCGGGCTATGTTGCAAACCTTTTCTGTGGAGGTTGGATGACATTGGAACGCTTACGGAGCCTTCTGCCCCTTCAACTTCGAAGCAGAAGACACTGGCATAGCCAGTGCCACACCAAGAAGCTTACGCGTCGGGTTACAGGCCGCCTAGCGTTGCTTGCGAACCCACTCGATGTGCCGAGCCATCTGCGGCTCTCGGCTGAGCAATTCGAGCGTGTAAAAAGACCGGCCGAGCCGCTTTTCATCGGGGATGAAATCGTGGATCGCTCGGTGGCAATCGCGGCACAGCGAAACGGTCTCGGCCATCTGCTGGCGAGTGAATCTTTTGCGAAACCACTTGTTGCGGTGGCAACAACGCGGAATGAGGTGATGTTCGGTCGTCCCGGCGCGCATGACGCGCTCGCACAATCGACACTGGGATGCCATGCTTTCGGTCGCTCTGGGGTTGCAGAGGAAGTTTTACTTTTGAGTTTGCTTTTTGCTATGTTGGCGTTTTGGCCGTCGCAAATCCAATCGACCAAGCAAAACTATGTGGCTGTGATATGTGGCTCTATCTCGACGATTCGCTGGCTGAGCACGATTCCGGCCGAGGCCATCCCGAGTGTCCGCAGCGCATCACGCTGCTGAATCAGCGGCTGCGCGAGCAGGGTTGGGATCGCCGCTGCCAGTGCCCGGCGTGGCAGCCGGCAACTCGCCAAGAGCTGCTCGCCGTTCATGAGGCCGCCTACGTCGACCAGCTCAAACACTGGTGCGAAAGCGCTGCCGGGCGCATCGAAGCCGATAGTTTCGTCAGCCCCGGCTCGTGGAATGCAGCCCTGCGGGCAGCCGGAGCGGCGATCGATGCCACGCGCCGCGTGATGACCAGCGACGACACGCGAGCCTTCTGCGCTATCCGCCCGCCGGGCCATCACGCTCTGCCCAGCGGCGCCATGGGTTTCTGCTTGTTCAACAACGTAGCCATCGCCGCTCATGCCGCCTTGGCTCAAGGTGCCGAGCGCGTCTTGATCGTCGATTGGGACGTCCACCACGGCAACGGTACTCAAGACACATTTTACGCCGACGGACGCGTCGGATTCTTTTCGATTCATCGCTCGCCATTTTACCCCGGAACCGGCGCCAAGAGCGAAACGGGAACCGGGCGAGGACTCGGCTGGATCCGCAATGAGCCGGTCCCGGCCAACATCGCTACGGCCGACTACATCGAGCGCTTCACCCGCAATCTGGACGAGATGGTTGCCAAGTGCCGCCCCGATTTGATCCTGGTCAGCGCGGGCTTCGATGCTCACCGAGCCGATCCGGTCGGCGGGCTCTGTTTGATGGAGGAGGATTTTCAAACGCTAGCCAAACTGGTCCGCCAAGCGGCCGACGCCCACGCACACGGCCGGCTGGTCAGTCTGTTAGAAGGTGGCTATCACCTGGACCACATGCCCATGTCCGTGGTGGCGCATCTGGAGAGTTTGGCATAAAACCAACTTAATGAATCAGCCGGCAGACGTTAGCGTCCGGTTTCTAACCCGCAAACCGCGGGCTAACGCTCGGCGACTGATCGGCGTGTATAATAAATCTCCGTCGAGTTTCGAGCGGCGTTGTCCTTGATTATTTCGAAGGAGGCTCTCATGTTTCGTAGGCAGACGCTCTGGCTGACAGGTTGGTCGGTTGTTCTCTGTGGCGGGCTGACGTGGTGGTCGTTCCAAGCACCCGATGCCGCGGAGCGCGGCCAGGCGACCGCTGGCACGCCGGCTGCCCTGACTCAGGTAAGCACCGCTGCCGAGGATTCGGACAAAGCCGAAAAAACATCGACTCCCGCCAAAAGGACCAAGAAGGTGAGTAGCCAAAGAGGAAACGCCGAAGTTCAGTACAACAAACTGAGCCCCGCCGAAGCCCACATCCTCTTGCACAAGGGGACCGAGCGGCCATGGACCGGCGAGTACACCAATCTGAAAGATCCGGGCACCTACATTTGCAAGCGCTGCAATGCCCCGCTCTATCACAGCGACACCAAGTTCGAGAGCCACTGCGGCTGGCCGTGTTTCTATGATGAAATCATGGGCGCCGTAATCAAGCGACCGGAGACCGATGGCACCGGACGCGTCGAGATCGTGTGCGCCAACTGCGGTGGACACTTGGGCCACGTCTTCTACGGCGAAGGCTTCACCGCCAAGAACACGCGTCACTGCGTCAACTCTAAATCGATGACTTTCATCGCTAAAGGCAAACCGCTTCCCAAGGTGATCAAGCCTGAGAGCAAGGAAGACAAAGAAACCGAAAAGGCGAGCGAGTCCGGTGATTCGGATATCAAGAGTGAGAGCTCCAAGGAAACCGGCGCCGCCAAGCCGGGCACCTGAACCGAGAAAAGCGATAGCAGCCGGAAGTCTTTTAAACACAGAGACACAGAGAGCGCAGAGAAAGATTTGCATTCCTCTGTGTACTCTGTGCCTCTGTGTTTCGTTTTAGAAGCACTGCGTTTGGTTGGCTTACCTGTGCGCGGGGCTCAGGTTGACTTACGATGTGGGGCGTTCCTACGAAAAGCTTTTCGCTGAAGCTTTTTTGCCCAGTCCTTGTCGAAGGTCGCCAGCATGAGTTCCGGTTATCCGCGCGTTGCGCAGCTGCGCACAGTCGCCGCCCTCGAAGCTCGACTCGAAGAGCTCGGAATTGCACTTCCCTGCGATCCAGAACTTCTTTCGGCAGCCGACGGTTCGCCGCTGGCCGAGCCGCTGCAGCTGGGGCCGCTGGTCGCGGGCAACCGCTGGTGCATCCATCCGATGGAGGGCTGGGACGCGCACCGCGACGGCACCCCATCGGAACTGACGCTGCGTCGCTGGCGGCGATTCGGTGAAAGCGGCGCCAAGCTGATCTGGGGCGGCGAAGCAGCCGCAGTGCGGCCCGACGGTCGAGCCAATCCGAATCAAACACTCGCCACCGCTCATAACGAACGCGGTCTCGCGCAGCTGCTCGGCGAGTTGCAACAAGCGCATCGCGACTCGGGCGACTCGACCGATGACTTGATCGTCGGTCTGCAGCTCACGCACTCGGGACGCTACTGCAAACCCGAGGATCACAAGCGGTATCAGCCGCGGATCGCCTATCACCATCCGCTGCTCGACCAGCGGATGAAGATCGATCCCAGCGACGCGCGCGTCGTGCTCAGCGATGCCGAGGTCGACCAGTTGATCGAAGACTATCTCATCGCGGCTCGCCTGGCAGCCCGCGTCGGCTTTCAATTCGTCGATGTCAAAGCATGCCACGGTTACTTGCTGCACGAGTTCTTGAGCGCTCGCACGCGCGAAGGTCGCTACGGCGGGGATCTGGCCGGGCGCACTCGCGTCCTGCTGACCATCATCGAACGAATCCGGCAAGAGATTCCGGAGTTGAAAGTGGGCGTGCGGCTGAGCCTGTTCGATTTTCTACCTTACCAGCAAGGCGAGACGGTCGGCCAGCCGATGGATTGGCCCGCCGACAAGCCGTACCCACATTGCTTTGGCAGCGATCCGAACGATCCGAGCCGACTCGATCTCACTGAGCCAATTTGGTTGATCGAGCAACTGCAATCGCTCGGCGTCATAGCGATGAACCTTTCGTGCGGCAGTCCGTATTACAACCCACACATCCAAAGGCCAGCCCTCTTTCCGCCCAGCGACGGCTACCAACCGCCGGAAGATCCGCTGGTCGGCGTCGCTCGCCAGATCCACGCCGTGGCCGCGCTGAAGAAGCACGTGCCCACGATGCCGATGGTCGGCAGCGGTTACACGTACTTGCAAGAGTTTCTGCCGCTGGTCGCGCAGGCGACGGTGCGCTCGGGCATGGTCGATTCGGTTGGACTGGGCCGCATGGTGCTTTCCTATCCAACCATGCCGCGTGATTCACTCGCCGGCCGCAAGCCCGAGCGCAAACTGGTCTGCCGCACGTTCAGCGACTGCACCACCGCCCCCCGCAACGGCCTTCCCAGCGGCTGCTATCCGCTCGACCCTTTCTACAAAGCAAGACCCGAACGCGCCGAGCTGGAGAAAGCCAAAGACGCGATGTAATTTCCCTCTTCCTCCGCGCTCTCCGCGTCCTCCGCGGTAAAAATGGGCATGGGACGCTTAAAGGCAACGCGTCCCTCGCTTACGCGTCGGGTTACATGCGTTCGACGACGCCGATGCCGAGCAGACTCAACCCGAGCTTGAGCGTCGAGCCGACGGCATGGCAGAGCAACAGCCGGCTCTGCCGCAGTTCGCTCGTCTCGGCCTTGAGCACCGGGCAGCGGTCGTAGAAGACTGCATACTGTTTGGCCAGCGCGTAGAGATAAGCCGCCAGCACGTGCGGCATGTATCCGTCCAAACAGCCCAGCATGGCGTCTTCCAGTTGCAGCAACAGCACCGCCAAATCGCGCTCAGCCGGGTCGGACAGAGTGAGCGAAACACCCGAGAGCCACTCGCGGCTGGGAACGACTTCGGCGTTGTTCAAGATGCTGCAGATGCGAGCGTAGCTGTACTGGATGTAGGCCGAGGTGTTCCCCTCGAGCTGCACCATTTGGTCGATGTCGAAGACGTAGTCGCTCGTGCGGTTGTGCGACAGGTCGGCGTACTTGATCGCCCCCAAGCCGACGACCTCCGAAACGGTCCGCTTCTCGACTTCGGACATCTCCAAATTGGCCTTCTTCAGTCGCTCTGGATTGCAGACGACCTCGTAGGCGCGAGCCACCGCTTCGTCGAGCAGATAGTCGAGCCCGACGACCGAACCTTCGCGAGTCTTGAACGGCTTGCCGTCTTTGCCCGTGACGGTGCCGAAGCTGATGTGCTGCAGTTCGACGTTCTCGTAGCCGATGGCGCGGGCTGCGGCGAACAGCTTGGCAAAGTGTTCGCCTTGCCGATGGTCGACTACGTAGAGGATCGCATCGGGATGGTAATGGTCCATCCGATACTCGATCGTAGCCAGGTCGGTCGTCGCATACAGGAAAGCTCCGTCCGCTTTGCGCACGATCATCGGTGCATCAAAGCCCGGCAGGAAGATGCACAGCGCGCCGTCGCTCTCCCGAGCCAGTCCAGCCGCGACAAGGCGCTCGACCAGTGGCCCGAGCATCGGATGATAAAAGCTTTCGCCGTGCTGATGGTCGAAGGTTACCGACAACCGGCGATACACCTGCTCGATTTCTTCGATGCACAGAGGCAAGAATTGGTGCCACAAAGCGAGGTTCTCTTCGTCCCCGGTGTGCAGTCGCACGGTCTCTTGCTGGGCTCGCGTTTCGAGCTCGCGATGCTCGGTGGCGAGTTTCTTGAGCTTGGGATCTTGATCGACCGAGGCGATCCGCTTGTCCAGATCGGCCAGCGCATCTTGAGCCTCGGCTACTCCGCGCTTGGCAGTTTTGATTTCCTTCTCGGCCTTCTTGTTGCCCGCGGCGCGTTCTTCGGTCAGTTTCAGTTTCTCTTCCGCCCGCGCGATCGCTTCCTCGGCGGCCGGCCGTTTGGCGACCGCTTCTTGGTAAGCGATCAGCTGCTGCACCAGCCGGTACAGGCGGCTCAGCTCGGCCACCGGCGCCTGAGCAAAGGCATTCTGGTCGACGAAATGTTTGTAGCCGTAGATCACCATGCCGAACTGGGTTCCCCAGTCGCCTAGGTGATTGTCCGAAATGACACGATGGCCGAGGAAGCGCAAGATCCGCGAAAGCGAGTCACCGATCACGGTCGAACGGATATGACCGACGTGCATCGGCTTAGCAACGTTCGGGGCCGAGTAGTCGATGACGAACGTCCGCGGCGCCTCGACCGATCCGACGCTCAAGCGGTCGTCGCGCACCGCATCCTGCACGTACTCAGCCAACATCTCGGGCCGCAGACGCAGGTTGATGAAACCTGGCGGCAAGATTTCGGGCGGTAAGCATAAGTCGTCGATCTTCAGGCGCTCGACCAGCTGCTCGGCGATCTGCATCGGCTTGATGCCCAGTTTCTTTTCCAGCGGCATGGCGATATTGGCTTGATAGTCGCCGAACCGCGGATCGCGAGCCACGGCAACTCGCTGGGCAAACTCTTCGGGCTGGTCGACCCAGCCGCTGAGGGCTTGTGCAAATCGTTCTCGAATCGTCTCGAGCAGTTTCATGGAAGAGCCTTGGGGCCAAAAAAACGTGTGCGGACAACGTACCGGCCCACGATTGTAGCCTCAGCGCCCTAATTGTGGCACGCCTATCTCCCCTCCGCGCACTCCGCGACCTCCGCGACCTCCGCGGTAAAACTCTGCGGCGTATTTTTTACCGCGGAGGGCGCAGAGAGCGCGGAGAGAGGGGACCCAGGAGGCCGCAAGCCGAGACGCTCTACTGCGAGAAGCGCGTCATTTGTGCCGAGGCATTGGCGACGATGTCGCTGACGTCGATCAGCTTGCCGTCGGCCCACAGCGATTCCAGATCGTAGAACGTGCGCGTCTCTTCATCGAACAAGTGCACGACAATCGAGCCGTAGTCGAGGACGATCCAGCGACTCTCGTCGTAGCCGGCCAGCCCCAAGCGGCTTTCGTGCATCTCTTTGCGCAGAACTCGGTCGATTTCCGACGCAATGGCGTGCAGCTGGCGGCGACTGGTGCCGGTCACGATGACGAAGAAGTCGAACATCGACGTCTGCTGCGTCAGGTCGATGACGGTGATGTTTTGGCCGCGGTTTTCGGCAGCCGCTTTCACGGCCGCGCGCGCCATTCGCAACGATTCATTGCGTTGCTCTTCGGAAACGTGCGACGCCAAGCCCTGGCCGCCCACGTTGGTTTGTACGTCGTTCTGCATGTCCTGAGGGCGAATCCTCGAGTCCTTTGCAAAGGGTGCGGAAATTAGCATGGGGGAAACTGGTAGCAAATACAGTTCCACTAGTAAGTATATCCGATCGCGGCCTCCGGGCGAAGCCTTCACCGAAAAGCCAGCCGCGCCGGCCACACAGTTAAGATACAATTGCCCCAGATGGGTTCACCCAGCCGCCCTTCCAATCAGCCGCAGGGCGTTAGCCCGCGGTTGGCTGTTTTGCCCCCGCAGAAAACCGGACGCTAACGCGTGCCGGCTGATGTTTCCGAAAGGAATGCCAGGCCATGAGCACTACACTGCGCCAAACCGCGACCAATCGCACGGGCGGGTCGGGCCGGGCGATGATCGATCCGGCCGCCTTGATGCAAATCAAGAATCTCACGCTCAGGGCCAAGGCGGTCGTCGAAGGCTTTATGAGCGGCCTGCACCGCAGCCCCGTGCACGGCTTTTCGGTCGAGTTCAGCGAGTATCGCCCGTACGTACAAGGCGATGACCTGCGGCGCGTCGACTGGAAACTGCTCGCCCGCACCGACCGCTACTACGTCAAACAGTACGAAGACGAGACCAATCGCCGCTGCTATCTGGTGGTCGACCAGAGCCGATCGATGTCCTACGGCAGCCTGAGCTACACCAAAGCCGCCTATGCCCGCACGCTGGCTGCAACGTTTGCTTACTATCTGACACAGCAGCGCGATGCGGTCGGCGTCATGACCTGCGGCCACGGCGAAGTCGATTATTTGCCGGCCCGAACTCGCCCGGGTCACTTGCAGCAGTTGCTGCGACACTTAGAACGCGAGAGCCTCGGCACCGAATCGAATCTGGCGGACGCCCTGCAGCAACTGGCCGCTCGCGGACAGCGTCGTGGGCTGGTGATCATCCTGACCGACGCGCTGCTCGATCCGGCATCGCTGGCCTTGCCGCTGGGCTACTTGCGCGGCCGCGGCCATGAGATCGTGCTGATCCGAGTCCTCGATCCGCGCGAGCTGCATTTCGAGCTGCCGCACAGCACGCTGCTGCGCGACATGGAGACGGGCAAGCAGATCTACGTCGATCCGGCCGCCGCCAAGCGGACATACGACGAGCGTTTCACGAAACATCAAGCCGAGCTGACCGACCTGTGCCACCGCCGCGGCGTGCGCCTGGAGACGATCGCCACCGACCAGCCGCTCGAAAACGCCCTGTTCGACCTGGTCAGCCGCATGGCCCCGCGCGGCGGCTGATCAGTCCTATCCTCCGCGCTCTCCGCGTCCTCGTGTGGCACTGGCTATGCCAGTGTCTTCTCCTTCGAAGTATTAAAGCCGAGAACCTTCGGGAAACGTTCCGACGTCAACCAGGCTCGCGCTATAGGGATCAGCCGCCGGGCACTAGCCCGCGGTTTCTTGCAAGAAACCGGACGCTACTGCGCGCCGGCTAATCAATTCAACAGGCTGCAAGCCATTGGATCACGCATCGGTTATCACACCTGAAAACTTCGAAACGGAGACACTGGCAGAGCCAGTGCCACACAGAAATCATCACAGCCCCAGGCTCGCTTCATAACTCGCCCGCAACTCAGCTTCGTTACGCTTGGCCGTGATCGCATCCCAGGCTGCCGCAGCAGCCTTCATCGCCGCTTCGGGCTCGAGTTCACCATTGAGCATGCTGACCAGTTGCGTGCCGAGCTCGTCGCGGTATTCGACGCTGCCGGGCAATCGCGGCTCGATCGGCAAGCGGCTTTGTTGGGCGATGCGCTGTTCCAGATGCTGCGCTTGCCAGGCCGAAGAACCGGGCGCGTAGAGCGTCGAGGCCGAGATGCCATCGATGCTGCGAGCCAACGCATTGCGATTGGATTCGCCGGTCAGCCAGCGCATGAACTCGGCCGCCAGACTCGTCTGCCGACACTGAGCCGTCAGCGATGCAACCAATCCATGTCCGCTGTTCCAGCCCACCGTCCTGTCGCTCAGCAAACTGCGACCGGCGCCGCGCCGGTGAGTCGGCGGCGGGAGGCCGATCGTTAACGAAGTCACCTTGTCGACTTCGGGCGTCGGCAGCGGAGGCACGCCGATGCTAACGCAAGGCTCGTCGCGGCCGAGAGCCTGCCAGGCAGCGTCGTAGCTCCCGGCCATCGCCTCGGCAGCAGCGTTGAGCTGGTGCAACTGCAGCATCACTTTCGCCGCCTCGACGAACTCTTGCTCGGCGAGCCGAGCCTTGAGAGTCTCGGGGTCGAACAGCAATCCAAACCTTGCGTCGCGCTCACTCAAGCTGGCCAACAGGACCAGAAAGCGATCGCACACCGCACCTAACCCTGGGTCGGCCAGCGGTGCCTGTTTGCGTTTCTTTCCCGCAGTCTTTGCAGTGAGCGACTCGATTACCGCTTGCCAGTACGCTGCCGGATCCGGTGCATTCTGCTCGGCCTGGTTATCGGCGCCGTACAAGGGAAGTTCGAAGTTGGCCATCACCACCGGCGCGGTCACTCCGAGCGACAAGCCCCACAGCTTTCGCCCGTAGCGGGCTTGATCGATCCAGGTCGCCGGCTGAAGTGCTGGCCCATGTTCATCGCCTCGAGCCGCTGCCGAGCTGGCGGCAGACTCGCCCGCGATTTCGTTCGGAGCGGTCGTACCTGGTGATTTGCCCGAGGTAGACTCGCGGTTCGAAGAACCAGCCGCAGAGAGGCCGACCGGCGTCAAACTGCCTGGCAACTCGACAAGCCATTGCCGCTCGAGCAGTTCGCCCATCAGATGCGCAGGAAAGACGACGACGTCACACTCGCACTTGTCGTAATCGAGAAGGCCACGACCGTTGAAGGTGACGAGTTTGAGCGGCCGCTCGGAGCTCGCCTGCCACTGCCGTTCGATGAGGCTACGGACCTGAAGGACTCGTTCTTCAACGCTCTCATCGCTTTCGACCCTATCATCGCTTTCATCGGTAGCCAACCAGACACGCAGCGGGACGCTCGCTCGTGCCGACTGTCCGCTGTTTGCCGCCGGAGCCTTCGGCGGCGGGCTCGGCTTTTTGCAGCCGGCCAGTGTCAAAGCGCCGACAATGAGCACAAACCAATGCAGATATCCCAAGAACGTTATCGGGCTGGCAAGTCTCCGCGAAAAATCGTGGATGCGCGCGAGCGCCATCGGCCCCGTAGGAAAGGGAGAGCGAGCTGAGTATAGTGCAGCGTTTTCTGAATGTGTCATGCTGAAAAATGAAGGGGATAGAGGTGGGGCACTATATCGGAATCGACATCGGCACTTCGGGCACCAAGAGCCTGCTGATTGATAACGAAGGCAACATTCTGGCCGAAGCGTCCGCCTCTTACGACGTGCTGTCTCCCAAGCCGCTGTGGACCGAGCAGAATCCCGACGATTGGTGGAACGCGACGATCAAGACCGTGCGAGCCGTCGTCAAACAGGCCAAGGTCAAAGCCCAGTCGGTCAAGGCCATCGGTTTGTCGGGTCAGATGCACGGGTCGGTCTTTCTCGACAAAAAAGAGAAGGTTATCCGGCCAGCCTTGCTTTGGAACGATCAGCGAACGGCCGCTGAGTGCGAGGAAATCACTCGTCGAGCCGGCGGCCGCGACGAACTGATTCGCATGGTAGCCAATCCCGCGCTGACCGGTTTCACCGCTCCCAAAATTTTATGGCTCCGCAACCACGAACCCAAGAACTTTGCCCGGCTGCACAAAGTGCTGCTGCCCAAGGACGAGATCCGTCGCCGATTGACCGGCCAGTACGCGACCGACGTCAGCGATGCCAGCGGTATGCTGCTGCTGAACGTCGTCGAGCGCTGCTGGTCGACCGAACTGCTCGGCAAACTGGAACTCGATCCCGAGCTGTTCGCTCCAGTATACGAATCCGAACAGGTTACCGGTTCGCTGTTGCCGGAGGTCGCTGCGCAGCTGGGCCTGAGCCCCGAATGCCAAGTGGTCGCCGGCGCAGGTGATTGTGCGGCGGGCGCGGTTGGCAACGGCATTGTTCGCAAAGGTCTCTTGACCGCCTCGCTGGGGACTTCAGGGGTGATGTTCGTGCACAGCGACCAGCCGCAGTACGACTCGGCGGGCCGCTTGCACACCTTCTGCCATGCAGTTCACGGCAAGTGGCACATGATGGGTGTGACGCTCTCGGCCGCCGGTTCAATGCAGTGGTTCATGGAAAACGTCTGCAAGGAACTGAGCAATCGCCGCAGCGGTGATCCGTACCAGACACTCAGCGCCGAAGCCGAAAAAGTTGCCGCCGGCAGCGAAGGGCTCTTCTTCCTTCCGTATCTGGCGGGCGAACGGACCCCGCACGCCGATCCCAACGCCCGCGGCGCGTTCGTCGGTCTGACCGCAGCGCATGAGCGCGGCCACATGACTCGGTCGATCATGGAAGGAGTGGCGATGAGCCTGCGCGAGAGCCTCGAGATCATCAAGCAACTCGGCGTGCCGGTTCGCGAAATGCGAGTCAGTGGCGGCGGCGCCAAGAGCGAGCTGTGGAAGCAGATCATCGCCGATGTGATGAATCAGGCCGCTTGCACGATGAACGCCGAACAAGGTCCAGCCTTCGGCGTTGCCCTGCTGGCGGCCGTGGGCTGCGGTGAGTTCAAGAACATCGAAGAAGCCTGCAGAGCCACGACTGAGGTGGTGGCCAAGACTGCGCCGCAACGGGCCGCGGCCAAGACCTACGACCGCTCGTTCGAGATCTATCGCTCGCTGTACGGCTCGCTTAAGGAGGCTTACGCGGCGATCAGCCGGTTGTAGCCAAGCAGCGTAGGCAAAGTCCGGCCCCCTCGTTCCAAGGCGGTCCCCTCGTTCCCAGGCTCCGCCTGGGAACGCACTGTCTTGGAGGCTCTGCCTCCGAAGAACCTGCCATGAAGCCTGACTTGGGCGGCTGCCCGGCGAGGCGGAGCCTCGGGGACAGAGCGTTCCCAGGCGGAGCCTGGGAACGAGTTGATGGCATACTTGGGCCGTGACTGCCTACTCGGGAGCGACTTGGGTCACCACCGCTGGAGCTGCGGCTCGAATGCGCATGCCATAGAAGCTGCGCCACATAAAGAAGATGGCGATCACGAAAAACACGACGGCAAGTGTTTGCGTCAACCGAGCTCCATGCTGCGCGGTCAAGTTGACGGCCAGCTCGACTGCCAAGAGTCCGAACAGAGTCGTGAACATGATTAACGGGTTGAGGGCAACGGAAGAGGTGTCTTTGAACGGGTCGCCCACCGTATCGCCGACCACGGTCGCATCGTGCAGCGGCGTACCCTTCATCTTCATCTCGACCTCAACGATCTTCTTCGCGTTATCCCACGCGCCACCGGCATTGGCCATGAAGATGGCTTGATACAAACCGAAGACCGCAATCGAAATGAGATAGCCGATGAAGAAGTACGGCTCGAAAAACGCGAAAGCCAGCGTAATGAAAAACACCGACAAGAAGATGTTCACCATGCCGGCTTGTGCGTACTGCGTGCAAATACCAACCACGCGTTTGCTGTCTTCCACCGACGCTCGCGTGGTGCCCTCCAGCTTGATGTGCTGCTTGATGAACTCGACCGCACGGTGCGCGCCGGTGGTCACCGCCTGCGTGGAAGCACCGGTAAACCAGTAAATGATCGCACCGCCGCTGATAAGTCCCAGCATGAACGGAGCGTGGAGCACCGACAGCTGAATCGTGGCGTCTTCCTGACTCAAGCCTTGCGTCAGCGACATAATGATCGAAAAGATCATCGTGGTAGCGCCGACGACGGCTGTCCCGATCAGCACCGGCTTAGCCGTCGCCTTGAACGTATTTCCCGCGCCGTCGTTTTCTTCCAACAGGTGCTTGGCGCGATCGAACTTGACATCGATTCCGTAATCGCGCTGAACCTCCGTCTCGATATTGGGAACGTTTTCGATCAGCGACAGCTCGTAAACGCTCTGAGCATTGTCGGTAACCGGCCCGTACGAATCGACCGCGATCGTCACCGGTCCCATGCCGAGAAAACCGAATGCGACCAGGCCGAAGGCGAACACCGCCGGAGCAATCATGATTTTGGAGAGCCCGAGGTCGGACACGGCGTACGCCGCGCTCATCAAGGCCACGATGCTCAACCCCAACCACAAGCACGAAAAATTGCCGGCCACCAGACCGGACAAGATGTTCAGCGATGCGCCCCCCTGCTCGGATGACGAAACCACTTCTTTGACATGCCCGGACTCGGTCGAGGTGAAGACCTTCACCAGTTCGGGAATCACCGCACCTGCTAACGTGCCGCACGTAATGATTGTCGATAGCTTCCACCATAGCGAACCTTCGCCGGCCAGATCGGGAATCACGATCCACGAAACCAGATACGTCAGCGCGATCGAGACGAGCGAAGTGATCCACACCAGACGCGTCAGCGGCATTTCGAAGTTCATGTGCTCGGCGTTCTCGTACTGCGAACGGGTCAAGCCTTCGTTGATGAAGTAGGCCGCCGCCGAAGCGACCACCATCATGATGCGCATCACGAAGATCCACACCAGCAATTGAACTTGCAACGTTTCAAAGGCGGTGCCGGCGGACTTCGGATTGATCGCCAGCAGAATAAACGTGATCAAGGCCACGCCGGTGACGCCGTAGGTCTCGAATCCATCAGCGCTCGGACCAACCGAGTCGCCGGCGTTGTCACCAGTGCAGTCGGCGATCACGCCCGGATTGCGAGCATCGTCCTCTTTGATCTTAAAGACGATCTTCATCAAGTCCGCACCGATGTCGGCGATCTTGGTGAAGATCCCGCCGGCGATCCGCAGGGCTGCCGCCCCGAGGCTTTCGCCGATCGCGAATCCGATAAAGCAAGGCCCGGCGTAGTCGCGCGGAATGAACAGCAGGATGAAGAGCATGATTAGCAGTTCGACGCTGATCAGCATCATCCCAATGCTCATGCCGGCCTTGAGCGGAATCGCATAGATCGGATAAGGGAGCCCTTTGAGACTGGCAAAGGCCGTGCGCGAATTGGCAAACGTGTTGACGCGGATGCCGAACCAGGCGACGCCATAGCTGCCCAAGATGCCGATGACGCTGAAGAGCAAGATGATGCCGACTCGCTCGTTCTCAAAGTTCAGCATCACTTTGAAGTAAAACAGAATCACCGCCGCGATGGCGATCCATAGCAAGCCAATGAACATGCCTTGCCTGAGCAGATACGTCTTGCAGGTCTCGTAGATCAAGTCGGAGATGTCGCGCATCGTTTGATGGACCGGCAGGTTTTTCAGCTGCAGGTAAATCACCAGACCGAACACCAGGCCCAGCGCGCTGACGACCAATCCGCCCATCAGCAGCGACCGCCCGCTCGTGCCGCCGACGAAGGTAACCCGAGAAAGGTCCGGCAGGATCAAACTCGCTTCGCCGCCCACGTGCGGCGCCGCGGGGGCCGATTCGGATGATGCCGCGACGCCCGTCTCGGCGCTAGCCTCTTGAGCGCTGGCTTCTTGGGCGCTGGCCCTCTGCGGCATCATCCCCAGACAGGCCAAGCTCAAACACGCCAGCCCCAGCAGAGCCAGCCTCAAACAGTGGTAAAGCGAGTGTGG
>JBQCEI010000776.1:0-4184 GCA_051960375.1 Aureliella sp.
GCTTTCGGCGGGCCCGGGGGGGGCCGCGCGTGTCGGGGGGCGCCAAACCGCTGGGAATTGTCTGTTTGCGCGGTTTTTGGACATACAGACTGCGACGGCAAGCCAGGGGCAGCGCCAGTGCCACACAGGTCCTCCGCGGTAAAACAACCAGCGATGAGGCAATCAGTGCGCGAACAGAAATTCAGGGCTGGTCATCAAACTCCACAGCATGTCTTCGAGCACGATCCGCCGCTCGGTCCCTTCGGCCAATGCATCCTTGGCCAGGGCCAGCACCGCTTTGCGTTCGGCGACCGATGGGAAACGCGATAGTGCCATCAGATAGGCCTGATCGACGATCTCGTCCAGCGGCTTGTCGGCTTCCAACCACTGAGTGATCCGACAACGCGGATCGCTCAGTTTGCTGTTGAGCGTGTCGCCATTTTGAAGATGCAACACTTGTACCACTGTCGGTTGATCGCTCCGCTCGCACTCGCAGGTGATGCGCCGCTGGTTGCGCCCGAACGTTTTCAAGAAGTAGTTGGCGACTGCCGAATCATGCAGCTGTAGCGAAGAGGTGCCCTCGGGATAGACCTTGGTGGCTACTTTGTCGGCTCCCGAGAATTCGATCTCGGTAAACTTGGTCGGCACGCCGGTCACCTGACACACCGCATCATGGAGCACTTCAGCCATCAAGCGCCGCGGATAGTAATGGCCATACAGCCGATGGTCTTCGGCGTTGGCGGGGATGGCTTCGGCGCTGCGCTGGTAGGCCCGCGAGTTCAGGATCAGCCGCATCAGTCCTTTGAGATCGAACTTGCTCTCGTTCAAATGATCGGCCAACGCGCTGAGCAGTCGCTCGCTGCTGGCCGGGTTGCTCGCCCGCATGTCGTCGACCGCTTCGACCAGGCCGACGCCCATGAAGTTCGCCCAAACGCGATTGGCGATCGAGCGGGCAAAGTACGGGTTCTCGCGAGCGGTCAGCCACTGGGCCAGCGCTTCGCGGCGGTCGGCAGTCGAATCGGCCGGAATCGGCTCGGAGTCGAGCGGGGCCGGCGGTTGCGGCTTGCCGCGCGAGGGCTGAATCAGATCGCCTTGGTCGAGCACGACCAGCGTGCGCTTGCCGTCGCCGTTGCGCGCATCGCCGCCCCAACCCTTGGCTCGCACGCGGGCGTACAAGTTGGCCATGCTGTAGTATTGGTCGTTGGTCCACTTCTCCAGCGGATGGTTGTGGCACTTGGCACAAGCGATCGACAGCCCGAGAAACGCTTGGCAGGTGTTCTCAGTGAGACTCTCGGGATCCTGGTGGATGGCATAGAAGTTCGTCGCCCCTTGCTCGAGGCTCTCGCCGCGAGCCAAGACGATCTGGCGAGCCATCTCATCCCACGGCGTGTTGTTCTCGACGTTCTCGCGGACCCATTTGTAAAAAGCCGCCACGGCGTCGGGACGCAGCAGGTTGCCATTGATCAGCAACAGGTCCGACCACTTGTAGCTCCAGTAGTCAACGTAGGCTTCGCTGGAGAGCAGTTCTTCGACCAACCGCTCTCGGCGATCGGGTCGCGTGTCTCCCAGGAACGCTCGCACGCGTTCGGGCGTAGGCAGCGCACCGGTCGTGTCGAGAAACGCGCGGCGAATGAACGTTTCATCCGAGCATCCCGCCGAAGGGGCGATGCGCAGCCGCCGCCATTCCTCGAGCAGGATCTCGTCGATGAAGTTGGCCGGATGAAACTCGGCGTAGGCGCTCTCATGCACCTGGTTGTCGTATGGTGAGACGATCGACGCGATCGCGTTGCGGCTGGCAAAATAAGCGACGACCGAACCCTTGCCGTGGCCGATGACCGCGATGTGCCCCGACTCATCGACTTGGGCCACCGCCTCGTTGGCCGAGCTGAACTTGGCCCAGTGCGTCACGTCGTCGACGCGGCCATTGGAATAATGGGCCAGCACGATCAGCTGCTGCTTGGCGCCCGGCGTGAGGTCGATCTGCTCGGGCAAGACTTCGACCTTCTCGAGCTCGGGATCGCTCTCGCGCACTGTCGGCGCGCCGCCGGCGATCCATTCGGCGAGGATGCGGTAATCTTCCGAGTCCTGCGGCAATCGCAGTCCGCCTTTGTGTTCGACCAATCCCGAGGGCTTGGCCAGAAACAGACTGCGTCCGGGCTGAGCCGGGTCGATGCGCCGGCCGCGGTCTTGCCGCGTGATGTTGAAGTGATCCGACTGGCTGTCGTAAGCCCGCAACGACAAGCGAAAGCCACCTTTGCCAGCCAGAGCGCCATGGCAAGCGCCGCTGTTGCAGCCTGCGCGAGTGAGAATCGATTGCACGTGCGCGTCGAATTCCCACTGCCGCGGCTCGTCGGCTTTCGTGACGGTGATTGGCACGCGAACTTCGCCGGCCGGCTTTTCAGCATCTGCCGCAAGCTTGGCGACCAACTCGGTCGTGCCGTTTCCGACCGCTCGCACCATGCCGTTCTCGTACTTGGCCACTTCGGGATTAGCGATGCTGACCTCGAGGCCCGATGTCACTTGCGGACCGATCGAACCTCCGACGACCCGCTGGACGATCGCCAAGGCTTTATCGCCGGCCCCTTCGAGTTTGATCTCCGCCGGAAACGCTCGCAGAGAAACCGGCGTACTCGGCCGAGCTTCGTCGGCCGATAGGGCCGTGTCGCACAGCGCGACGCAAGCAAGTAATCCCAGTGAGAGCTGCAAAGAGAATATTCGCATCGTCATTGTATTGGTGGGTAGGCGGACGGACTTGCTCCGCGCTCTCCGCGTCTCCGCGGTAAAAAGTGGGTGCGCGGAGTGGCGGGCGTTTAGAACAGTTCGCGGATCTCGCGGAAGCCGGAGTCAACGATCGGGAAGGGCCGGCCGGCGGGCCCGGGGAGAGTGGTTTCGAGATCGAGGCCCAGGCTGTGGAAGATCGTGGCCACGACCTCGGGCGGCTCGACGGGCCGCTCGGCCGGCACGGCGCCGATCGGATCGCTGGCGCCGACGACTTGACCGCCGCGCACACCTCCGCCGGCAAAGCCAACGGTGAAGCACTGCGGCCAGTGATCGCGACCGCCCGCTGGATTGACCTTCGGCGTGCGGCCGAACTCGGCCAGGTTCGCAACCAGCGTATCGTCGAGCAGGCCGCGGTCGGCCAGATCCGCGATCAAGGCCGAGTAGGCCTGATCGTACATCGGAGCGACGATGTTCTTCATGCCTTCGATCGACGTGAACGGCTTGCTGCCGTGGATGTCCCAGGTGATCTCATCGAAGACAGTCAAGAACGTGTTGATCGTGACGAAGCGCACGCCGGCTTCGACCAGCCGTCGGGCCAGCAAGCAGCACTGGCCGAAGCGATTCATGCCGTACTTCTCGCGCACTGCGGTCGGCTCCTTCGAGAGGTCGAAAGCATCGCGGGCCTGCGGGCTGGTCATCAAGCGATACGCGGTATCGAAATGCTCGTCCATCAAGCGAGCGCTTTCGCTGGCCTCGAACTCGACCATCGACTGCTCGACCGCCTCGCGCATGCGGCGGCGGCGTTCGACGCGGGCCGGCGGCAGCGAGGAGGGAGGTAGCAGGTCGGGCACTTTGAAATTCTCTTTCGAGGGATCGGCCATCAGCGCGAACGGGTCGTACGCTTTGCCGAGGAAACCACCGGCCTGGCCGTTGGGCAAGTTGCCCCCGCCGCGCCCCATCGTCTCCGGGAGCACGACGTGCGAAGGCAAGTCGCCGCGCGGGCCGCGGAGATACCACACGGCCGAACCGACGTGAGGCGTGTTGACGCCGCCGGAGAAAATGCGACCGGTCTGCATGATCTGCCAACCCGCATCGTGCACGGCGGCTCCGCGGTGAAAGCACGAACGCACCAGCGCGAACTTGTCGGCGATCTCGGCGTGCCGCGGCAGGATCTCGGAGAGCTGGATGCCGGAGACGTTGGTGGAAATCGGCTTGAAGGGACCACGAATCTCGGCCGGCGCCTCGGGCTTCATGTCGAAGGTGTCGAGCTGACTAGGCGCGCCGAGGTTGAAAATCAGAATGCACGAGCGGTTGTCTTTCGACTTGTCGGTCAGGCCGGCCGCGCGGGCCTGCATGAGCTGCGGCAAGCTCAAGCCGATTGCGCCGAGCGTTCCCACCTGCAAAAAATCGCGCCGCGTAACACCGTTGCATGTGTGTGCACTGCCTTTGCCGAGCAGATCGAGCATCGGGGCAATCCTCAGGGG
>JBQCEI010000777.1:0-2065 GCA_051960375.1 Aureliella sp.
CCTTGATACTGCCGGTTGTCGACGAGCGTGGCTACGCCGCTGAGCAGTCCGGTCAGCAGCGACTGGTGAATCGCATCGTAGCCTTCGGGCATTTGGCGATTGCGCGGTGGAGCGGCCGCCGTCGGTCCGCGGTCGCGACCGCCGCCGCGCTGTCCGCCAGACTTGCCGGGCGCGGAAGCGGCCAGTTCAGCCTGCAAACTTTGGCGATCGATCGGCGGCAAATCGATGTGCGGCGCGCCGACTTTGTAACCGGCCGTGGCTAGCATCTCTTTCAGTTGCCGGACGATGTCGGCCCACTCGCGGTAGCGCTGCAGCGAAAGAAACTTCTGCTCGAGCGCTTTGCCCAACCGCGAGCGGCTTAGCGAGCCGCGGGCATTTTCATAGAAGTGCCACAGCCGCAGCAGGCTCAGAAAATCGCTGTTGGGATCGCGGAACTCGAGCTGAGCTTCGTCGGCGGCGGACTGCTGGCCGGCCGGTCGCAAGCGCACATCCTGAGCCTCCAAGGCCGCGGCGATCACCAGCACGTCGTTCAGCACGTTGTGTTCGTGCGCAGCGAGCAACATGCGGCCAACGCGCGGATCGCATGGCAGTTTGCCGAGCTGCGTACCGATGCGCGTCAGTTGATGCCGCTCGTCGAAGGCGCCGATCTCGCGCAAGGTTCGCTCGCCGTCGCGCACCGCCTCGGGCGTCGGCGGATCGAGCAGCGGCAGTTCGAGCAGCGGCCCGAGCCGCAACATGGCGCTTTGCAGCAGTACCGCCGCCAAGTCGCTGCGACGGATTTCAGGAGTGGTAAAGCGAGAACGCCCGGCATAGTCCTCTTCGCTGTAGAGCCGAATGCACACGCCCGGGCCGAGACGTCCGCAGCGGCCAGACCGCTGATCGGCCGAGGCTTGCGAGACCGCTTCGACGGGCAAGCGCTGCACGCGCTGCCGCGGTGCATAACGGCTGATGCGGGCGACACCGGTGTCGACGACGAAATGAATCCCCGGCACCGTCAGTGACGACTCCGCTACGTTGGTCGCCAGCACGATGCGCCGCTGACCATGCGGCTGGAAGATGCGGTTCTGCTCGGCCTCGCTCAAGCGGGCGTAGAGCGGCAGGATATCGATACGGGCCAGATTGCCTTGGGCAGTGAACCAGCCGCGAAGATACTTGGCCGCCAGGCGGATGTCGCGTTCGGTCGGCAGAAAGACCAAGATGTCGCCCGGCCCCGTAGCGCACAGTTCGTCGACCGCGCGGGCCAGCGCCGTCAGCGGCGTGCCATCGGTCGGCGACAGAGCCGCCGCGCCGTCTTGATCGTCGAGCAACTCTTCTTCATTGCGGTAGCGAATCTCGACTGGATACGTTCGCCCTTGCACTTCGATGATCGGCGCAGGGCCGAGATCGTCGGCGAAGTAATCGGCAAATTTTTCGGGATCGATCGTGGCCGAGGTGATGATCAGCTTCAAGTCGTGCCGCTTGGCCATCAGTCGCCGCAGATAGGCGAGCAGGAAGTCGATGTTCAGCGAGCGCTCGTGCGCTTCGTCGATGATGATCGCTTCATAGGAATCGAGAAAGCGATCCGACTGCGTCTCAGCCAGCAGCACGCCGTCGGTCATCAGTTTGACAAGCGTCGACGGAGCGGTCTTGTCGGTGAAACGAATCTTGAAGCCGACGCGCTCACCGACGCGCGAGCCGAGTTCTTCGGCCAGCCGCGTCGCCACCGCTCGCGCCGCCAGTCGCCGCGGCTGCGTATGGCCGATCAGGCCGCGCCGTCCCAAGCCTGCCTCGAGGCAAATCTTCGGCAACTGCGTGCTCTTGCCCGAACCGGTTTCACCGCACACGACGATTGTCTGCCGCTGCTTGATCAGATCGCCGATCTCCCCGCGGCGAGCGGTGATCGGCAGCTCGGGATCGAAATCCAGACTGGTCGGAATCGAGGCGATGCGCTGCGAGACGAGAGTCCGCGAGGCTTCAACCGAGGCGAGCCATGCTTGGTATTGGCCTTGCCAGCGCTGCTGAGCGGCATCGTCGCCGGGGCCCGAACGCAATTGCAACTGAAGGCGCTGCCACTGCGACCACAAGC
>JBQCEI010000778.1:0-4618 GCA_051960375.1 Aureliella sp.
TCGGCGAGATCCGCCGACTGATCGAAGCGTCGTTCGGCTACCTGCTGCGCTTGAGTCGCCAAAGTTTCGCTGCCAGAGTTCCAGGCGATCGCCAGCGGCACATCGCTACCTGCGTAGCGCAGCTCCAGCGAAAGCCGCGTTTCGAGAGTCGCAACATCGGTCGGTTTTGGCCATGAAGCAGCCAGCTCGGCGAGCAACTCTTCGACGCGCACGCCCAGTTCGTCCCAGTCGAGTTCCGACAGCTCGCGATAAACCGGCAAGGTCCCAGCGCGGCGCAGAGCCGCCAGTCCCATCCCCAGTGCGCTGAAGAGTCCCGCTTCGATCGTATCGACGATCTCGCCTATGCCCAGCAGTTCAGCAATCTCGCAGATGTGCTGTCCCGCCGCGCCGCCGAAACCGACCAGCGCGTCTTCGCGCGGGTCAACTCCTTGCGCGAGCGAGATGCTCCGTGCCGCCTCGGCCATTTGCTGGTTGGCAATCGCTCGGAATCCTTCGGCGAGCTCCTCGAGCGAATCGAAGTTGATGCCAGCACGTTGCAACCGGGCATTGAGTTCCTCGAGCCGCCGGGCAGTCGCCGGTTCGTCGAGCGGAAACGGGAACTGCGAGGCTGGTAAGCGGCCGAGAAATACGTTGAGGTCGGTGATCGTCAGCGGTCCGCTGCGACCGTAACAAGCCGGCCCCGGCTCCGCACCGGCGCTCTGCGGACCAACCCGCAACGAAACGCCATCGAACCAGCAGATCGATCCGCCGCCGGAAGCCACCGTCTCGATCGGCAGGGTCGGAGTCAGAATGCGCACGCCCGCCTTGGTCGATTCGTATTCGAGCGTCTGCTCGCCAGCGGCGCGACACACATCGGTGCTCGTGCCGCCCATGTCCAGGCCGATCATCATCGGCAAGCCCGTCGCCTCGGCAAGCGCCCGCAGTGCCACCGCGCCGCCGGCCGGTCCCGACAACCCGCAATCCTTGCCCGCCATGTCGCACCAATCGACCAGGCCGCCGGCGCTGGTCATCACTTGCAATTGCACTTGCGACTGGCCGCCGAACTGTTCGACCAGCCGCTCCAAATACTCGCGGACAATCGGACCGAGATAAGCGTCGACGACCGTCGTGCGAGCCCGAGCCACGATCTCAATCAGCGGCGCCAAGTGGCTCGAACGACTGATGTGCGCAAAACCGACTTCGCGGGCGAGTCTTTCCAACCGCAGCTCGTGCTCGGGATTGCGATAGCTGTGCATCAAGCAGATGGCCAGCGAATCGCAGCCTCGCTCTCGCGCCGCTCGCAGACCAGCAGCGGCCTGCGCATCATCGAGCGGCTGCAGAATGTTTCCCTGCGCATCGAGCCGCTCGCTGATGGGAACCACTGTGTCCGCGAGCTGATCATCGCGCCGAATAGCAAGGTCGAACAATTTGGGCCGCGTTTGATCGCCGATGAAGAGCAGGTCTTCAAACGGCGCAGTGATCGCCAGCGCCGTGCGAGCCCCGCGGCGAGTCAGCAAAGCGTTCGTGCCCCGCGTCGTTCCGAGCCGCACCGCCAGCGGCGGCAACGGACTTGCCAGCGGACAGCCCAGCAGGCGCCGCACGGCGAGCACCGGCGCTTCGAGTCCGCAATCGATCTCAAACGACAAGCCATCCGCAGCGTGAGGCGTGTGATGCGCCGCTTCGATCGCTGGAATCGGCTCGGACAAAACCAGGCGGCCGACCAGCGGATCGGTCTCCGGTGAAGAGCCAACGATGTGCGCCTGGCCGACCAGTTCGCGGCGAGCGTTGAAGCAGCGCACTGCGGCGCCTACCCAGAAATTATCGGCGTCGCCGGCCAGCTCGGGAGCCAGCAGGATGTTGGCCGATGAGTGCCTGGCGCACGAAATGGGCACCAGGCCGCTGCTTAAAACCTTGATGCGCTGGCGCGGTTCACCAGGCGATAAGACGTAACAGTCGGTAAAGGTACCGCCGACGTCGATCCAAGCGGAATACTCATGTTTCGATGCGTGGCTCATGCATTTGAGCTTAACGCCAAGCCGGGTCGCCGGAAAGCCAGTACGCCAAGGCGATCGGCGTATCGGCCGCATGCGGCTCGAGCCGATCGAGCAACCGTTCGACGTTTTGCCGCTGCTGAACACTGAGCTCGGTTTGCAGTGTGCGAGCCAGCGGGATGTATGCAACTAACCCCGCTTGCTGCAAGCGCTCCAGCGCCGCTGCCCGAGTCTCTCGATCGCTCGCATCGAGGTCATCGATGCACTGACCAATCGTTCGATCGTCGAGGCGCTCCGCCCCGAACTCAGTTGCGAGTTCGGCCTTACTGCCGATCTGCTTGGCCAGGGCGAGAGTGCGCCGCAAATCGAAGGCGGCATTCAGACGCTCGAGCGACGGCAGCACCGACGTGCTGAAGCCTGGCGGGTTCTCTGCGGTCAAATGCCAAAGCGAGAGACCAGCCATGCGAAATGGTTTCGCGCTCAAGCCGCTGACGACGATCTCGATCGGCTGGTGCGGGCGCTGCGAGTAAACCACCTTCACGCGGCGGCCATCATCGGTGTATTCGCGCGTCCAGTGAGCGCCGGCGACGGAGTCTAACTGCAGCGACCATATTTCCTGTCGGTCGTTGTAGCTGGCGCTCAGCGCTGGCCCGCCGTGATGAAACGACACCTGCAGTGATCGATCGCCCTGGCCGTTGGGAAACGATTCGTGATTGCTGACAATCTTGAACCGGTCGCGCACCAGCCGCAGGCGCCCCAGCGCGATTTCGACTTCAGCAAACTCGGCCGGCACAATCGGTCGCAGCTCGATGACAACAGGCGACGGACCAGCAGTCGCCAATCCAGCAGGTGACTGCGCAGCTCGACCCGGTGCGGTCGCCATGCAGCTCATGCAGCCGAGCCCGCGGGGTGTGGGACGTTCCTGCGCGAAGGCCTGATTGGCTAGCATCGCAGCGACTGCGAAGAGGCAGGTTTGAAATGGGGCGAGGCGCATAGCAGCTTCCCAATTACAGGAGGGTATGCGTCTTATATCGTCAGTTTTCCTGGGGATTTCGCCACGAAAAGTTCTGTTTACGGCGTCAAAGGCGGAAGATTTTACCGCCGAGGACGTAGGGGATGCGGAGTTGCAATTGGGGTTTGTGTTACAATCGACCGCCTCCGAGAGGTACCTTCCTAAACCGTTTCCCACCCGATGAGGACGAAACCATGCGCGCTCTCCTGTTGTCGCTTCCGCTGTGCTTCCTGGCGGCTACTGCGTTTGCTGCCGATCTGCCCAAAGTCGGCGATCCGGCGCCCAAGTTCGAAATGACCGGCACCGACGGCAAGGTTTACACCAACAAGGACTTCGAAGGAAAGAAGGCAGTCATCATCGCCTGGTTCCCACGCGCGTTTACCGGCGGCTGCACCCAAGAGTGCAAGTCGTTCCGCGAAGCCGGCAAGGAACTGAAGAATTATGACGTCGCTTACTTCACCGCCAGCAACGATCCGGTACAGAAGAACAAGGACTTCGCCAAGAAACTCGACTTGGATTACCCGATCCTGAGCGATCCGGACAGCAAGAACGCCAAGGCCTTCGGCGTTCTCAATGAAGATCGCAACGCGGCCAATCGCGTCACCTTCATCATCGGCAAGAACGGCAAGATCCTGGCCGTCGATGACAAAGTGAAGACCGCAACCCACGCTCAAGATCTCGCCAAGCAGCTCGATCAACTCGGCGTGGCCCACAAAGATTCCAAGTAGTGGTTTATCGCAGATTTTAGTGGGCTTCTTCACTCCCCCTCGCCCCGCTTCGGAGAGAGGGGGGCCGGGGGATGAGGGGCAGTGTATTCATTTCGAAGTGTGAAGTGCTTTGCAGGCGTCCAAGGCTAAGTAAAGTCCAAGTCTTCCTTTGGCAACATTCTTTGACATTGGAACGGATCATGACCCTTGCCCGCTTTTAACTTCGACCGGTGAAGACACTGGCTCTGGCCAGTGGCACACTGAGTTCCATGCCGCAAACAGCGGGCTACCGCCCGGCGGCTGATTGAATCGATTGATCAACATCGACTCGATCGATAGTCTCCTAACAATCCGGAACATGAGTTTGTCGAAGTCGTCTCCAGTCACTAGTCAGTGTTCCGCTAGTCAGTCGCCCGCTACTCAGCCATCCGAAGGCGCCGAACCCACTGCGGGTCGGCGCCCTCGGCACATCGCTGTCATCATGGACGGCAACGGGCGCTGGGCTCAGCAACGCCACTTGCCGCGCATCGAAGGGCACCGCCGCGGAGCTGAAGCGGTGCGCAAGACGATGGAAGCGTGCCAAAAACTTGGCATCGAAGTGCTGACTCTCTACTGCCTGAGCAGTGAAAACTGGAAGCGTCCCAAAGAAGAGCTCGACTTCTTGATGGCCCTGCTGTGCGAGTACCTGATCGGCGAGCGGGCCAACCTGGTCGAAAAGAATCTGCGGCTCCGCATTCTCGGCCGCCGCGATCGCTTGCCGCCGGAAGTCCAGGACGAGATCGCTCGCACCGAAGAAGCTTGCGCCGCCAACACCGGCATGATGTTGTGCCTGGCGATCAACTACGGCGCCCGTGCCGAAATCATCGACGCTTGCAAGTCGCTGATGCGCGACGTGGCGGCCGGGCGGCTCGCGATCGACGAAATCGACG
>JBQCEI010000779.1:0-6563 GCA_051960375.1 Aureliella sp.
ACGACAAGGTCGAACACGTTGTGCCGATCAAAGGCACCGGCGAACACGGTCCACACGCGATCATCCCCGGCCCTGACGGTAAGATCTATTTCTGCGGCGGCAATCAGTCCGACGTGCCCGAGAAGGCGACCAAGTCGGTCGTGCCGCGGCACTGGGGTGAAGACCACATCCTGGGCCGCATGCCCGACGGGCGCGGCTTCATGAAGGATCGCCTCGCTCCCGGCGGCTGGATCTGCCGCATGGATCGTGATTGCAACAACGTCGAATTGGTGGCGACCGGTTTCCGCAACGAATACGACATCGCCTTCAATCCTCAAGGCGATCTGTTCGCCTACGACGCCGACATGGAATGGGACGTCGGCACGCCGTGGTATCGACCGACGCGCGTCAATCACGCGATCAGCGGCGCGGAGTTCGGCTGGCGCAACGGCACCGGCAAGTGGCCCGACTACTATCCCGATAGCTTCGGCGCGGTGGTCAACATCGGCCCCGGTTCGCCGACCGGCATCGCCTTTGGCACCGGTGCGAAGTTCCCGGCCAAGTATCAACAATCGTTGCTGATCAGCGACTGGAGCTATGGCATCATCTATGCCGTCACACTTAAGCCCGAAGGTGCATCGTACACTGGCACGTTTGAAGCGATGGTCTCGGCGGCTCCGATGGCGGTGACCGACCTGGTCGTGCACCCGAGCGAAGGCTCGATCTACTTTGCCGTCGGCGGTCGCAAGACGCAGTCGGCTCTGTACCGCTTGCGTTACACGGGCAACGAGCCGACCACGCCGGCGAAGGTCGATGAGTCGGCCGATGTGATTCAAGCTCGCAACCTGCGCCGCGAACTGGAAGCTTTCCATGGCCATCAAGACGATGCAGCGATCGCTCCGGCGATTGCACAGTTGGGCAATTCCGACCGCGCGATTCGCTTTGCCGCTCGCATCGCTCTGGAGCATCAGCCGGTCGAGAAGTGGCGCAAGGCGGCTCTGACGCTGACCGAGCCCCAAGCGGTGATCACCGCGGCGGTCGCGCTGGCTCGCATGGGCTCCAAGCAAGACCAGGCCGAGCTGATCAAGAAGCTGTCGAGCATCGATTTCGAATCGCTGGCACCAGCAACCCAGCTCGAGCTGCTCCGGGCCCATGAGCTGGTCTATCTGCGGCTCTCCAAGCCCGATGCCGATCAGCGGAAGACGGTGCTGGCTCAGCTGAACGAAAGGTTCCCGACCAAGAACGCGCTGGTCAATCGCGAGCTGGCTGCGGTGCTGATCTACCTCAATGCCCCGAAGATTGTCGAGCGTACGGTGCACGAGCTCCGCACCGCCAGCGCCCAGGAAGATCAGATTCACGACGCGTTCTGCTTGCGGGATGTCAAAGAAGGCTGGACTCCCGAGCTGCGTAAGCGCTATTTCGAATGGTTCTTCGAATCGGCCAGCCAGCGCGGTGGGGCATCGTTCGGTGGCTTCTTGGCCAACATCCGCAACGTGGCCCTGGCCAATCTGGACGACAAGGCCAAGAGCGAGCTAGGCGAACTGGCTGGAAATCTGCCAGCTCAGCGCGACCCGCTGTCGGATTTGGCTCCGCGGAAGGTGGTCAAGCAGTGGACCGTCGCCGAGCTCGAGGAGAGCCTCAAGAAGATCGACCGCAAGCCTGACTTCGCTCGCGGCCGCGAGATGTTTGCCGTGGCTCAGTGCTTCAAGTGCCACCGCTTTGCCGGCCAGGGGGGCATCCAAGGGCCTGACCTGACGGCGGCCGGCGGACGCTTCAGCCCGCACGATTTGCTGGTGTCGATCGTCGAACCGAACAAGGAAATCAGCGATCAGTACGCCGCCACGCAGTTCTTGACCGATTCGGGCAAGGTCGTGGTGGGGCGCGTAGCCAACATGAACTCCAACACCATTCAGGTGATGTCCAACATGCTCGCCCCGGGCGACTTCACCAGCATTCAGCGCGATGAGATCATCGAGCAGCGGCCCGCCAAGAATTCGATGATGCCCAGCGGCCTGCTCGACACGCTCACCGCAGAAGAGGTCCACGATTTGCTTGGCTATCTCCGTAGCGGCGGCAACGCTCAGCATGCGGTCTATGGCGGCGGAATCACCAGCCGCTAAGCGGCCTGTTGCTGAGCCCTCCAAGAGCGAGCTCTAAGCACGCCACCCCAGTCTTTGACCGGATCAGCCGGCGGGCGTGAATGCCCCCGGCCGATCCGTCGGAGCAACCACTTCCGAGCTCAGTGCGATCGCAGACGCGGTTGCATGCTGGCAAAGTTGGGTTGCGGCGAGTGCTTAGTATCGAACGCCTGGCGCCTCGGCTTTTTTCCAGCCCAAAGCTTTGGAAAACAGCCGCAGGCGCTGTATGGTGAAAGCTCGAGAGCCACCGCGCGAGTAATCGTCGTCGGAAGGTTAGCGGCTTTGAGCCAGGGAGTGCGCGATCATGAATCCGCAAGAACAAACGACCAGCAGCGAACTGCCGCTGGTCGCTAAGTTGGTTGTAATGGAAGAGCGTTGGGACGAAGCCTGTGCCGGTTTGGAACCACCAGCGGTTCGCGAACGGTATCTTGCTCATGCTGAGCGCCAGGCCCGCGACCTGGAAAACCGCAACGACGTCCCGTTCACCCGCGCCGAGCTGTCAGCCCGCATCAGCGAAATCGACAGCTAAGTAACGGCATCGTCCTCCGCGCTCTCCGCGTCTCCGCGGTAAAAACTCTTCTGCTCCGGCAGCGCGAGTGGTTGACCGGCGGGCGGAGCCTTAGAATACCGGCTTGACCGAAGTATCGAGTCGGATGGCAAAGGGCGAGCGATGGCGGACGGAACTCTCGACGTAGATCAAATGGCGGCCTACCTGCACGTCGGCCCGCAGCAGGTCATCAAGTTGGCCGAACGCGGCGATCTGCCTGGCCGCCGAGTCGGCGGCGCGTGGCGATTCTCGGAAGCCGAAGTGCATGGCTGGCTCGAAAAACGCATCGGCGCCAGCGACAGCGAGCAACTGCAGAACGTGCAGCGCGTGGTCGATCGCTGGAGCGATTCGCACTCGGGAGAAATTCGCCTGGTCGATTTGCTGCCGGTCGAAGCGATCGAGATTCCGCTGGCGGCGCGCACGCCGCGGGCCGTGATCCGCCGCATGTGCGACTTGGCACAGAGCACGGGCCTCTTGTGGGACGCAGGCAAGATGGCCGAAGCGGTGCAGGCTCGCGAAGAGTTGCATCCGACGGCGCTGGACAACGGCGTCGCCTTTCTGCACCCCCGCCGCCCGCAGAACTCCATACTCGGCGGGCCGCTCGTCGCTTTGGGTGTCTTGCCGAGCGGCCTGCCGTTCGGCAACCGCAGCCACCTGACCGACGTCTTCTTTCTGCTCTGCTCGACCGACGACCGAGTGCATTTGCAAGTTCTCGCCAAGCTCTCGCGGTTGCTCACCAGCACCAGCTTTCTGACGGAGCTTCACAGCGCGGGCTCGGCCAAAGAAGCTCATCAGTTGCTTGAGCGCTGTGAACAAGAGCTCGATACCAGCGATGCCGACGCGCTGACACCGCGGCCGCGGTGAGGCGGCTTCATAACTTTAGACGTTGCGCCTTCGCGCGCCAGCCCGTGTGGCACTGGCTATTCCAGTGCTCTTTTTTCGTAGTTTACCGCGTCCACGCCCCGAAACACGCTCCGATGGCGAACGGTATAGCACCATTTCTCGGCCGAAGTTGGATTTGCACTGGAACGCTTTACCGGGCCTTTTGACCCTTCAGCTTCGAAGCAAAAGACACTGGCATAGCCAGTGCCACACCGAGAAATACGCAACTTCAAAATTCTTAACCGCGAAGAGCGCGGAGGCGAATCCTTGAACCGCGACGCTAACTCGCGCGGCACTTTCCATCTGACCTGGATCGGTCCGACCGATGGCCAGTGCGCTAGCTTGCTCGCGCGGGTGGATCAGACTTGTTCTCGACTGAAGCGGCGGTTGCGCGTGCACGCCGAACCGCTCGACTCGCCGCTGCTTGCCTCAGCGCTGCAAGCCTGCGACTCGCCGGTGACCGCTTGGGCCGATCGAGTGATCATCGCCTGCGAGACGCGGCTGGACTATCCGTGGCGCGTGATCGAGGAGCTCGAGCGGCTCGATGCCGGCGTGCCTTGGGGCGTGGTGACGAGCTGCTGGCATGCCGGTTCGCGGCGCACGGGCATCGGCCCGGCGGCGCACTGGCAGTTGCCTTGGTATCGTTGGTGGGACGGATGGTACGGCTGGCTGTTTCCCGAGCTGGCTCGCCCGACGGCGCTCTGCCCGACGCAGTTTGAGCCGGTGACGATGCCGATCGATTTGGCGACTCCCGCCAGCAGGCCGCTGGCAGGTCCCGGCGCTCCGTTTCCCGACGAGCCGATTCTGGAAGTCATGCCGGGCCCGGCTAGGCAGATCTTGATCGTCGCTGCTTGCGCGGAAACATCCCAGGCTTGGCAGCTCATGGCCGCCGAGGTCGGTTGGGACTCGATCGCCCAACATCCGCAGCAGACCGCCGAGGCGATGGCGGAACAGCGTGCTGCCGCGCCGAATTGCATCCTGTGGGACGATTCTTCGCAGGACCGCTTGCCCGGCGGCGGGCCGCACCTGCAGCAAGCTTGTCGGCAGATCGAGTGGCTCAAACGCAGCTACCCGCGCGTGCCGATCGTGGCGGCGCTATCGCTCGGGCACTTGTCAGCCTGGGCCCAGTTGCAGCGGGCGGGAGCGAGTGACTTCATCGTCAAACCGAGCTTCGGCTTGCCGCTGGCCGATTTTTTGAACGCAGAGATGCAGAGAGAGCAGAGAGCGCAGAGATAAAAACCTCTGCGCCTCTGCGTTAAAAACGGCTCTACCAAGGAGCCCGCACCGGGTAGACACCGAACTGATCGGTGTGGCTCGGCCAGCGCGGCGTACCGAAGAAGACACCCCAGGGGCCGGTCGTCGGCGCGGGGCGCAGGAATTGGTGGTAGATCGGCGTCATGGTGTTCTGCGAAACGCCCCACGAATAGTTTTGCTGCATCGTGGAGTTCGGCGGCACGACCAGGGCGGTCGGCTGGCCGTAGGGCAGGTAGTAGTACTGCCCGTGCCAGGGACGACCCATCGCGTAGTTGCGCGCCCAATAATCACCGACAACGTTCGGGACCTGCGCCTGTGCGACTTGACCAGTAACCAGTCCGGCTAAGCAGAAAGCGGTGAATATCAACGCGTTTTTCAGCATGGATCGACTTCCTCTGAGACAGTGGGCTCAGCTGCGGGTCTGCCGAGCCGGGAAAAGTTGTGCCTTACGGCCGCGGCAGTTGAAGGTGCCGATGCACGTAATTGATTCCCGTACGCACGGGAGGCCCGTAGTAATCGACTTTGGTCCGGTTCAGGCCGCGACCGTTGTCGTAGTAGTTGTGATAGCGATGATAGTGCCAGTGCATCATCTCGTGTGGATACAGCGGCTGGTACGTATAGAACGTATGTCCTACGTTGGGCGGCACCGGCACCGGGGCCAGATACATGGCCGCATTGGTTTGATTTGCGTATCCTTGGGTGTAGTAATTGTAAAACAAGTCATAGCCACCATACGTATTGTATGGAGCGACCCCCGCCACGACCGGCGCTTGGGCCTGGGTGCGAGCGGCGAAAACGCCGCTGATGACCAGCCCAAAGGCTAGCGCTTTGATGATTTTTCCGGTGCGCATCGGCGCAACTCCCTTCCTTGGTTTGTGTCCGAGCCTAACGTCGTCGTTGTTGGTCAAAGTCGCAGTTCTTTTCTCAATTTGCAGCTCGAGTGCCGCAAACTGTCTATTCCAAACTTTGGGATCCAAAGGAGCACTTGTGAGGGGCAAGCGTGTGCCGCGCCTCGGTGGGCTCGACGGAGATTCGCCCTCCAGCATGCGCTCCTCGGCTATAGTTCGGAGCTCTAGCTTGCCGAACCACAGAATCAGTGAAGTGGACACTAGACCTTTCCGCACCCTAAAACGTGGTGCGCCCGGCGAATCGAGCTTTTCAGGCGCGACAGGAAAAGTTTACCCAAACTGCCAGGGCGCAGGGGCGGCATGTCTGGGAATGTAATCGAGACGCGATATATTCGACGCAAATTGCCGGCTTTTTGGGCCTCGAGCTGTCGATGAATCAGCCGGCGGGCGATAGCTCCCGGTTTGCGACAGGAGAACCGGACGCTCCCGCGCGGCCGGCTGATCAAAACCAACCGCCTGCCGCGGCGGCGCGTGACCAGAGGTGTCGCCGCAGCCGGTTAGGAATTGCGAAAAAGTTAGTTGCGGATAAGTAGAGAGAAAGGGATTGAGTTGGCTACGGACATCGCATCGGAGGCTCTCGTGCTCGAGCCCGCATCGCGCAATCGAGAAAGCACTCGCCGTTCGACGGCCGAGAGCATGGCGAGTAAGCAACGCGATATCTCGGTCAGTGAGTTCTTTGCCAAGAACAAACACCTGCTGGGCTTCGATAACCCGCGCAAAGCCCTGCTGACCACGGTCAAAGAAGCGGTCGACAATTCGCTCGACGCCTGCGAAGAAGCGGGCATCGTTCCCGAGGTCTGGGTCGAACTGGAAGCCCTTGAATCGGGGCGTTACCGCGTTTCGATCCAGGACAAC
>JBQCEI010000780.1:0-2864 GCA_051960375.1 Aureliella sp.
ATTGGCAGCGGCGCTGGCATACTGGCAAAGCCTTGAGCGGGCAGCTCAAAAAGATATGGCGCTGGCTCGCGAAATCACGGACGCCGGTGGAAGCACCAACGAGTCGCTTCGCCTTCCGTACCTGGTCAGTCAAGTTCTACCGGAGTCGATGCGGCAGCGCATCGCTCGCGTCTCCGAAGTGACCCTCAATGCGCCGAGCTCGGAACTCTTGGCCAAGGTGATCGCCCTTCCCTACCTTTCGCGCTTGAGCATCGGCGGGGGCGAATACGACTTGAACTTGATCAGCCGTCTGGCATCGAAACCTCTCCTGTCGAAGGTTCGCATTTCGGGACGCCAGCTCGATGCTCAAGCCGTCGCAGCGATCGCATCGCTCCGGCAAGTGCAGTCGCTCAACTTGATGCGCACCAACATCACCGCGAAGGCCTTAAACGCACTGGGCGAGATGCCGCGGCTGCAGTCGATCAACTTGACGCACACCGACGTGGTCTTGGCGGAACTTGGCAAGCCGGCCTTCTCAAAGACGGTGCGAAACTTGCGATTGCCGCATCCGCCGGCAGGTCAAGGCGGGCACTTGACGCTCGAGGGGTGGCCGGAACTGAGAAGCTTGGCGTGCAACGAATATGACGAGCTGCTCAATGACAAGTCGGTTGTTCTCGAACTGAAGCAACTTCCGAAACTGCAAAAAATATCGCTCGATGCGCTGCAGGCTTTTGAGCTGCATTTGGAGGGGTTGCCGGAGCTGGTCCAGGTGGAAGCTCTGCACTCGCAGTGGGCGATGCGCATAACTCCGCAGGAAATCCTTTCCGAGGCGCCGTTCATTCGCAAATTGACTATCGGGGCGACGCCGAAGCTCGAGAGCCTTCGGTTATACGGCCCTGCTGTGGCTGCCATCGAATTCCGCGAGCCGATGGAAATGGAGCTGAAGCTCGACGGGGGATTCATGTATGAGAGTGACCACTTTCAACTGAGCGCGGTAACCAACCCGCCGACCATAACGTCGACCAATTGGCTCAGTGGCCTGGCCGGCGACGTCGGCCCGACCAAGCTGGTTCTCCAAGGCTTGCACCTCGATAAGGTCGATCTCGCACCGCTGGCCAAATGCCTGCCTCTGCGCAGCCTCGATATGTCGAATTGCCAAGTCACCGCCGGCCAGCTCGCTTTGTTCAAGGGGATGGAGCGCTTGGAGGAGCTGTGCCTCGAAGGGTGCCAACTCGATGGCCAAATGCTGAGTCAGCTTGCGGCTGGTCTGCCAAAGCTTCGCAAATTGATTTGCAATCCTTACTACCTGCAGCGGCTCAAACTCGAGAATCACCCGCAACTAGAAAACATCGTGCCGGACCCCGATCCGCCGCTGCTTCCCATCGATGCGCTGCAGCTGGTTGCGATGCCCAAGCTGAAAGACGCTTTCGATTTGCCGAGAGAGCTGTGGTCCCTGCGCATTGAAGATGCGCCGTCGCTTTCGGGAGTGAGCACACGCGGGCCCTGGCCAGAAAAGGCGGTATTCAAAGGGGTGCGCGACCTGACGTATTTTGCTGGCGGCGGCGAGCACTTAAGCGATGCCGTGGCCGAAGCGGTTTTGGCGTGCGAAAAGCTCGAGAAGTTGACGCTCGCCTACAGCAGCGTGTCGCCCGAGCTGCTCGGCAAAGTCAGCTCGCTAAAAAACCTGAAATACCTTGCGCTGTGTGGGTCGCGGGTGGACGATGACGTCGTTGCCAAGTGGCAACCGCTGCCACAACTTCGGGCGCTGCGGCTAGATGATACTGCGATCACGGACAAGTCGCTCGAGTTTATTCTTGCTTGCGCAGAGCTGGAACATCTATCGCTGCGGAATACCGCGGTCACCGAGCAGGGACTGGCCAAGCTTGCCAAGCTTGAAAAACTCTCGCGCATCGATTGCGGCGGCGAAGACTGGACGGTAGCAAAGATGAACGCCGTGTGCAACCTGCCCTCGCTGACGGTCCTCGATTTGTCGAACACGACGCTCACGCCGCAAATCGTGTCCGCTTTGCAGCAGAACCCGCCTCCCAAGCTCAGCCGCTTGATCTTGCGAAACAGCCAGGTGCAGGGACAGGGCTTGCTGCAACTAGCTCGAGACCATTCGGATCTTGGCTTTGATCTGACCGACACCGATATCGATGCCAACGCGCTGGCCGCTCTGGGCACCTCCGGGCGAGTCTCGCCCCCGACGATCGATGAAAACGATACTCACCGATTGATGTTCGGCTACATCTCCGGACGCCAATCCAGCAATCCCAACCTCAATCGCGCTGTCGATGCCAAACGCGACAAAGGGATCATCGATCCTCAAGTTTTCAATCGTGCGACGCCTCTGGGGCCCAGCGACAGTCTTTCGCCGTACGACGGGCCTGGCGTGATGACAGGACCGGAAGCGATCGTGATGGTCCCGCCAATGTCAATTCCAGAAATGGTCGGCTATGCGATTGGTAACTTCAGCAAGACCTTCAGCTCCTTTGCAAAGCAAGGCGATCAAGATGCGGTCGAATACTAACAAGCCAGCCTGCGTGAAAAGCCTGGCGGTCTTGCTCCTTTGCACCGCCGTGGGCTGCGACGAAATCCCCGCTCTGCCCATGCCGCCTGCTGCCAGCGTCGGCAGCGAAGTGATCGCCGACCAGGGACGCGGCGGCTACAACTGGCGGCTCAACGGATTCGATTTCGAGATGCAGCGGCCGACCGGCTTTGCCTATGTCGCCCAGCTCAAGCCGGAGGTCATCCGACGCAATCTCGAAGTGCCCAAATTCGAAGAGCCGCCGAAGCGAGGCAAGCCCGAGGGCATGGACGACGACGTGTATAGCTGGTTTCGCCGCTTGACCGAAGCGCGATCGGTGGCTCAGCAAGTCATGGAG
>JBQCEI010000781.1:0-2087 GCA_051960375.1 Aureliella sp.
GAGAAGTACGGCAGAAAGAGCCGCTCGCGCATCTCGTCAGTCAGTCCGGTGCCAGTATCGGCAATCGAAAGCTCGATCATCCCATTTTCCAACAGGGCCGTGCTAATGCGAAGTTCGCGCAGAAGGCTGCGTTGCATCGCCTCTGCGGCATTGTCGATCAGGTTCGAGAGAGCGCGCTTGAGCGCTTCAGGATCAGCCATGACCAGCGGCAGCCCCGAGGGCATTTTTTTGATGATCGCGATGTTCTGCAACCGCCCGGCAAACAGCGCAAGCGCGTTTTCGACGATGGTGTTGAGATCCGCTGGCCGCGGATGCGCAGTAGGAAACTCGGCCAGCGCGGCGAACTGATCGACCAGCAATCGCATGCTGTCCACCGATGAGCTGATTGCCTCGCTGCAGCGGCGGATGACAGCCGGAGAAGGCGAGTCGATGCCATGGCCGGCCAGCGCGGCCGCAACGCGGTCGATATGACGATGAATCTGTTCGGCGCTGAGACTGATCGGCGTCAGAGGATTTTTGATCTCATGCGCAACGCGCCGGGCAACCTCTTTCCATGCCGACTGCTTCTGCGCGCGCAGCAGCTCGGTTGCGTTTTCCAGCACAAGCACATAGCCGCGGTGCTCTCGATTCTGTCCGCCGCGGCCCGGAGTTTCGAGCAAGGCAACTGTTGCGAGCAGGTTCAGGCTGCCGCCCAGCTTCTCTCCGCCAGCCACTTCAATTTCGCTCGACGCAGATCCCATGCGGTGGCTGCGCTTGATGAGATGATCAATCGCGTCGGCGACCTCACAGGGGAAGACCTCTTCAACGGTGTGGCCGAGGAATGGACGCTGCCCTCCGGGGTCCATCATTTCGCTAAGCGCGCGGTTGGTGAGCACAATCCGCCGTGCAGCGTCGATCGTAGCCACGCCATTCGGAATGGTCTCAAGCATGGTCTCGAGCTCATTGCGCCGGGCCTCGAGCGCAGTATTGGCCGCGCTAAGCTCGACCGTCGAGCGCTCAACCGCCCGCCGGCTGTCCTCGAGATCGCCAGCCATGTGATTAAAGCTGCGCACCAGCTCGCCCAACTCCTTGGTCGAGCTTTCATCGACGCGGTGAGCGTAGTCTCCGGCGGCGATCGCCTCCATCGCGTCGCCCAAAGCCTCCACTGGCCTGGTCACCTGTTTGGAGATGTGCAGCGCCAGCCAGGTCGAGGCAAAGAGCGCAAGAATCGTCATCATGAGCAGCAGGCTCATGTACAGGTTCCGAATCTGGCGCCGCTCGCGAAACAGCACCCAGTAGGAGTCGGCCTCCTGGCGCAACCGCGCCATGGTCGCTGCCATGCCCTCTGGCATCGGCAGGCCGACAACCACGGTATTGCCTTGCTGAACAGCCGCCGCGGCCAGCGCATAGTCCACCTTGCCAACCGAGAAGACAGGCGAATCGCTGCGCCGGGCCGCAGCCAGCACTGCGGCATCGGCTGGATTGGTCACCGGCTCATGGTTCCCGGCAGAGCTTCCCTCCTCAGTCAGCATCCCCGGCAGCCACGGTTTTACTTCGGCAGCGCCGTGGTTCCGCGGCACATGAAACGATGCAACGGCGTGGCCATCGCGATAGATAATCGCAAAGCCGCTTTGCAGCGTGATCTCATGCTGGCGCAGAATGCGGCCAAGCACTTCGTTCGATGGCCCCGCCTCGGCGGTCGCTGCTTGCCGGCCGGAAGCCGCAACAATACTGGCGGCTATGGAATCCGCCTCGGCGCGGGCATTCGTGCTGCTATACTGGGCCAGCGCCAGCGCCATGCGATTGCTGTCGTCACGCATCTGCGTAACCGGCTGCGAAAACCAGCGGTCAACGGCGCGGTTCATCAGCAGGTAACTGAAGGCAAACATGAACACGATGGGAACCAGGCTAACCAGCACCGCTCCCCAAAGCATGCGCGTCCGCAGATGGGCACCCAGAACCCGGCTGCGCTGGTCCGCATACAGTTTGAGCGTGTTGCGCACCAGCAGGACCAGCACAACGATGAACAGCAGAAACGCGACGACAGACAAACCCGTGAAGACGAAGATCTGCTCAAGGTTGACCGGATGGGGAAGTTTCGGCGAGTT